>CBCSOI010000028.1:0-10957 GCA_965141595.1 uncultured Atopobiaceae bacterium
CAACTGCCACGACCACTACGACACCATCTTCTGCGTGGGCCCGCACCAGGTGGCCGAGACCCGCGCCTCCGAGCAGCTGCGCGGCGTGCCGGCCAAGAACCTCGTGGAGGTGGGCTACGACCTGCTCGACCGAGAGCGCGCCGAGTTCCGCGACCGCGCCCCGGCCCCCGTCCGCGGCCGCCATTTCAAGGACGCCCCCGCGGCGCCCCCGGCGGGCCGGCCCATGGCGCTCGTGGCCCCCTCGTGGCAGGACGACAACCTCCTGGACCTCTGCGGCGAGGAGGCCGTGCGCTCCCTCGTGGACGCGGGCTTCTCCGTGGTGGTGCGCCCGCACCCCGAGTACGTCAAGCGCTACGGGCCCCGCTGGGAGGCCCTCAAGGCGCGCCTCGCAGACGTCTCGGGCTCCGTGTCGTTCGAGGACTTCTCCGGCGAGGGGTCCATCTTCGACGCCAGCGTGCTCGTGACCGACTGGTCGTCCATCTCGTGCGAGTACTCGTTCACCACGGGCCGCCCCACGGTCTTCGTGGACACCCCCATGAAGGTGGGCAACCCAAACTGGCGCGACATCGGCCTGGAGCCCACGGACATCACGCTGCGCAACCGCATCGGCCGCAGCGTTGCCGTGGACGAGATCGGCTCCCTCGGGCAGGTGGCCCACTCCATGGTGGCCCGGCCGGAGCACTGGCGCCGCGTCATCGAGGACGTCTACGACGGGTTCGTCTTCAACCACGGGCGCGGCGGCGAGGTAGCCGGACGCTACCTGCTCGACGCCGTGCTCTCCGCCCAGGCCCGCCGCACCGGCGCGGCCGATGCCGCAAAGCCCGCCGCGGGGGACGCCGTCGCCGCCCCCGCGGCCATCGACCCCAAGGAGGGAAGCCGTGAGGCCTAAGACCCGCCGCACCCTGGCCCGCCTCGCCCTCGACGGCGCCTGGGCCCTCGCCTGCGTGACCCTGGCCCTGGCCCCCACGCCGGCCCTCGCCTATGTGGACCCCTCCGTGGTCACCTACACCATCCAGGCCCTGGCCGGCGTGGCCGTGGCCCTCTCGGCCGTGGTCGGCGTCGTGTGGCGCCGCGTGCGCCGCCGGGTGTTCGCCCTGCTCAAGATCGACGAGAACCGCGACAAGGTGCGCGACCCGGAGGTCCACGAGATCGACCCGTCCGCCCCGGGCGCCGCGGAGCTCCTCGCCGAGGCCGATGCCGCCGCCGCGGCCGACGAGGCCCTCGTGGGCCCCAACCGCCCCCAGAACGTGCGGTGGCTGCCCCGGCTCCTTCTGGCGCTGCTCGTCTGGGGCTGCCTCGTCTACACCCTGGGCGTCGTGACGCCGCTCGAGATCGTGGCCACGAGCCTCGACAGCTTCACCTTCGGTGTCGGGCCCCTGTTCGGGCCGCTCGTGGGCTTCGCCGTGGCGCTCGCCGCAGGCGGCGCGCTGCTCCTGTCGCTCGTGCGCGGCCGCGGCTTCACCGTGGCGGTGGCCGTGGTGGCGGCGCTGTCGGTGGCCTGCTTCGTGCAGTCGGCGTTCCTCAACACCGGCCTGCCCGTGGCCGACGGCAAGGCCGTGCCCTGGGAGGACTACACCAAGATCACGCTCGTCTCGTCCCTCGCGTGGGTGGCCCTCGTGGCCGGCGCCGCGGCGTTCGCCCTGCTCAAGGGCCGCTCGGCCAAGACCGCGGCCTGCGTGCTCTCCGTGGTGCTCGTGGCCGTGCAGTCCGCGGGCCTCGTGGCCACGTGGAACGAGCAGCAGCAGACGCTCGACGCCGCGGAGTCCCAGGGCACCGTCTGGGACGGCAAGCCCCTCGTGACCACGGAGGGCATGTACGAGCTGTCCGGCAAGGACAACGTGGTGATGATCGTCCTCGACACCCTGGACAACTCGTTCATCGACAAACACACCCTCGTGCGCTACCCCGACGCCCTCGACGGCTTCACGGGCTTCACCCGTTACGCCAACACGTCGGGCGTCATGATTCCCACCCGCTACGCCATGAGCTCGCTCGTGACGGGCCAGAACCTCGACGAAGGCGACGAGGTCTGGGACAACGCCAAGATCGCCGAGTGGTACTCCGAGGAGAACCTCGTGGACGCCATGCGGGAGGCGGGCTACGGCGTCAACGTCTACGCCACCGACATGCCCCAGGGCACGGCCTCCCTCCAGGGCCGCGTGGGCAACGTCCACCGGGTGGACCTCGAGGCGCCGTTCTGGCCCACGGTCACCGAGCTCTGGAAGTGCTCGCTCTACCGCGAGGCCCCGTGGGCCCTCAAGCCGCCGTTCTGGTTCTACTCCGGCGACGTGGTGGGCAACCTCGTGGGCGAGGGCGACGCCGGGGACAAGACGCCGTTCAAGCTCGACGACGCCGCCATGCTCGACGCCCTCCAGACCGAGGGCCTGTCCCTGGGCGACACCGTGGAGGGGGAGAAGGGCACCTACCGCCTCATCCACATGTCGGGCGCCCACAGCCCCATCACGCTGAGCGTCGACGGCGAGCGCGTGGAGGAGGGCACCACCGACCTCGTGGACCAGATCCGCGGGTCCCTCAAGATCGTGCAGGCCTACCTCGACGAGCTCAAGCGCCTGGGGGTCTACGACGACACCACCGTCATCGTGACCGCCGACCACGGCGAGTGGTACCTGGACGACGAGATCTTCGAGCCCTCGAGCCCCTTCCTGATGGTGAAGCCGGCGCAGTCGGCCGAGGCCGACGAGGAGCCCCTCAAGGTGAGCCACGCACCCGTGAGCCAGCGCGACCTGCCGGCCACCCTGCTCAAGATCATGGGCGACGAGAACTACGGCGAGTGGGGCCGCGCCATCGACGAGATCGGCGAGGACGAGCAGCGCACGCGCCTCTACAACGCCAGGTCCGTGATCGGCGACAGGCACGTCTACACGGCTATCAAGGAGTGGGTCATCACGGGCGACGTCAACGACTGGTCGGCCTGGGAGAAGAGCGGCCGGGAGTGGCCCATCGACCAGTGACGGCCCCCGCCCTAGGGCGACCGGCCCTGTGAGGAGCAAGGCGCCCGCCGCGGGAGGTTCCTGCGGCGGGCGCCTTGCGTTTCGTGGTGCCGGTGCGTGCGGGTGGCTGCCGGGTCGGGTGCGGACGGTGGCGGCTAGATCCCGAAGGAGCCGCCGAGGGCGCTCACCACGCGGTCGAAGCGCGCGGGGCCCAGGAGGGCGAGCATGAACAGGGCGAAGAGGCCGCCCACGGGGTCGGAGTCGGAGAAGCGCTGGTAGAACTGGGCGACCTTGCGCACGTAGGCGTTGTCGAGGTTCTCCACCGACAGCATGTGGATGATGTAGTTGGCGTTCCAGTGGAAGGCCACGACGTCGGCGCCGGCCATGAGGCGGCCGCAGCGCTCGTAGACCTGCTCGGCCAGACCCTCGTTCTCGCAGAACTGGTCGGTCACCTCGTCGAGGAGCGCCTCGGGCCACTCGCCGTCCCGCACGTGGTCGATGGCCGACTCGTCGGCCGTGATCTCGGTGAGGATCTGGGGCGGGAGGAGCGCGGCCAGGATGTCGTCGCCGTCGGTGCCGAGGGACTCCACGATGGTGGGTTTGGAGGCGTTCTCGAAGACGTCGGTGTCGCTGATCTCCGCGAACTTGGCCGCCCAGTTGACGCCCATGGACTTACCGCCGGTGAGCATGCCTGCCAGGATGCGCGGTGTGAGTGCGATGCCGGTGGTCACGTAGACGGGGTCGGTTCTCTCGATGTCGCTCACAGGCCCTTCCTCTCCCTGGGTGCTGCCGTGTTATGCAAACTCCACAATTCTAGCCGATAGGGCGCACGGGACACCGGTGAGCCCGCGGAAGGCCGTCCGCATGGGACGGCCGGCGGCGGAGGGGCATGCGGATGTGACGTGCGGCGGCGGTGCCTGCCCATCTGTCGTGTGGCAGCGGCCCCTGGCCGCCTGTCGCGTTTCCAATTTGAAAAGTGATGTTAACGCCCCGTGCCGGCGCGCCACGGTGGTGCGGCGAGCTCGATGGATCGGCAGAAAACCGCGCACCGTGACGTGGTCTCCCGGCAACGGCGCCACGGCGGCGTGTGACACCCGAAGTGCCCGACCGAAGTGATGGCGGCTCATCTGTTGATGGTGGGACAAAAGTGCCCGACCATTGGGACAGAAGTGTCCGGGTGCTGGGACAAGCCGAGCATCACTCGCCATGGGGCAACCCCCGATGAGCGCCCCTAGGCCATCCCGACTGCCGGACCCATGAGGCGAAGCCCCGTCAGTGCCCCACCTTCCGCTGGAGATACTCCCTCAGCTGCTCGGGGGTGCCGCCCCGCAGGGTGCGTTTGTCCCAGCAGATGTCCTCCAGGTCGGCGCGCTCGGCGAGCTTGTCGGCGTAGGACGGCGAGAACATGTTGTGCAGCACGCTGCCCACCTCGCCGTCGCCGGCCACGAGCACCACCAGGTGCTCGGTCTCCTCCACGTGGGAGAAGGCCTTGTAGGGCTTGGCCACGGAGCCGGCGGGCCTGCCGTCCCGCAGCACGCAGCAGCGGGCCTCGGACAGGCAGGCGCTCGACCGCAGCTCGCAGCGCTGGTCGTCGCCTGTGCCCACGCCGTGGCGGCCGAACCAGTGGTCCGCCGTCTTGCGCCAGGAGCGCTTGGGCCAGAAGAGCGTGAAGCCCGTGACGGCCAGGGCCACCGACCATCCGAGCAGGGCGAGGATGACGATGCCGGCCACGACGCCCCACGGCGTCATGACCCCCACGGCGACGGTGCCCCAGACGTAGGCGGACAGGACCACGGCCCAGACCACCGCCATGACCAAGCCGTCGCGCTTGTTCATCGACCGGTCCTTGGCCGAGACGAGCTCCCTCAGCAGGGGCTCGTCCATGACGAGGGTCGACTCGTAGACGACGTCGCCGGCGCTCATCGCCGGCGCGCCCTCGGTCTCAGGTACTGCCATGGGTCCCTCCCTAGTGGAGCCGGTCGCGGCGCGCCTGCTTCCTCTGCAGGCGGGCCTCCTTCTTGGCGGCGTCCTTCTCGCGCTGGGCCGCCTGCACGCCGCCCCAGCCGTCCAGCGTGCGGCACGCCTTCTCGCAGCCGCGCACGAAGGCGCCGCGGTCGGGCTCCACCACGTGGGATCCCACGAAGTGCACGAACTCGGCGTTGCCGCCGCGCACGAAGCCGTCCATGGCCACGATGACCAGGGCCGACTGCCCGGCCATGGTGAGGCAGCACACGGTGGGCGTGGCCACGGCGCGGTTGAAGGCGCGCCACGGGAACACCTTGAAGCCGCCGTCGCCCACCTTGACGCCCAGGCCCTCCTCGGTGGCGTAGAACACGCGGTCGCGCGAGGCCTCGCCGGCCTTGTCGAGCTGCGAGATCATACGGCGGGCGCTCTCCATGGGCAGGCGCGAGCCCTGCCACACGGTCATGAGGCCCACGAGGAGCACGAGCACGAACGCGAGGGTGTCGGCGCCGAAGGCGAGCCGCCACACCAGGGCGAACACGCCGATCGCGATGCCGAACGCGAAGTAGACGATCCGGAGGACCGCCGAGGTGGTGAGCCGGCAGCCCTCCTTGACCATGTCGTTGGTGAGGCGCGTCTCGTTGACGAAGGGCGCGTCGGTGGGCACGCCCTTGGGGAGGGGCGCCGCCTTCCTCTGCTTCGACTGCTTTGAGCGGGCCATGGGCCCCCTTTCTCGTACGGTTCGGGAAAACTGCCGCCGCCGTCAGCGCCCCTCGGAGACGCCGCGGGACTCGATGAGGTCCAGGCAGGCGCGGAAGCGCTGGAGCGACAGGGCGCGGCGCGGGATGAGGGCCAGCGAGCCGTCTCGGAACCGCACCACGATCATGGAGTCGGAGTGTTTGACGTCCTTGACCTCGGCCAGCGGCGTCACCTGGGCGTCGCGGTCGGCGCGGACGACCTCGATGCGGTCGGGCCAGACGTCCACGGTGACACGGCGGGCGTCCTCGGGCAGCGCCACGGCGTTCCAACCCTGGGCGGCCACGCGGCGCGCCACGGCGTCGCCCCAGCGCCCGGCCACCACGAGGAGCACGGCGCATGCGGCGGCGCCGGCGACGGCGATGGCCGGGTTGGCGTTCGGCACGAGGAAGCAGAACGCCACGAGCGCCACGAGGCACACGGCGCAGGCGATGTAGGCGGGGTTGGTGGCGCCGCCGGGCACGAGGAGGCTCGTGGCCTCCTGGGTCATGAGGCTCGTGAGCTCGTAGCTCGCGTGGAACGTGGGCCTCTCGGCGGGGGCCTCGGCGCGCTTGGGCTTGGAGTGGGGCATGGGTGGGTCCGTTTCGGGGAGGGTCGGCTGCGTGTGACGACAAGATTCTAGCCAACTGCGCCCGGGGGACCCAGCTGGGTTTCAACTCGGTAAAGCGGGGGCGCGGCCGTTGACAGGCGCGCCGGGCCGGGTCTAGAGTCCTTCTCAACCGAATACCGGTACCCCAAACCGACGAAGCGGAAGTAAAACCGCCCCAAGCGCCTACAGAGAGCCCGTGCAGCTGAGATGCGGGTGGTGGCAGGACGGCATAATGGACCCGCCGAGGGCGCGGAGAAGCGCAGCAGCGTGGAAGCCGCGACGGGAGCTCCCGTCACAGAGCAGGGCGTGCACGCGCCCGCAAAGAGGGCGGAGACCTCCTCCGTCAATCAAGGTGGCACCGCAGGTGTTTCGACGTAGAGACGCTTGTCCTTGAGTCAGACCAAGACCGGGGGCGAGCGCTTTTTCATGCGCGCCCCCACGGGCCCGGCGCCACCGGGTCCAGAAAGGAGCGAGCGATGAACCCGACGACCCCCAACCCCAAGCGCTTCCCCAAGAACGGCCTCCGCGGCGGCCTGATCTGCGCACTCGTGCTCTGCCTCACGCTGGGCCTGGCGCTCTCCGGCTGCGGCTCGGCCACCCCGGCCCAGGACGGGGCCGGCACCACCGGCGACAAGAGCGACCCCGTCAAGGTCTGCTTCGTCGAGGTCGTGGAGAACGACGCCTTCGTCGCCATGATGAACGGCTTCAAGGACGAGATGGCGGCCCAGGGCTACGACAACGTCACCTACGACGTCCAGAACGCCCAGGGCGACACCTCCACCCTCAACCAGATCGCCGCCCAGCTCAAGGGCTCCGACTACGACGTCATCGTGCCCGTCGCCACGCCGGCCGCCCAGGCCTGCACCAACGCGGGCATCACCACGCCCATGATCTTCATGAGCGTCACCGACCCGGTGGCCGCCGGCCTCATGGCCGACCTCGACAAGCCCGACAAGGGCATCACCGGCACCTCCAACGTGTCCGACGTCAAGGCCATCTTCGAGTTCGCCGACAAGCTCGACCCCAAGGCCCTCTCCGGCAAGGTGGGCATCCTCTACTGCTCCGGCGAGAAGAACGCCGAGGTCACGGCCAAGGCCGCCGAGGAGTACCTCAAGGGCCGCGACATCGAGGTCGAGGTCCGCACCGTCACCAACAGCTCCGAGGTCCAGCAGACCGGCGCCGCCCTCGCCTCCGACGTGACCGCCATCTACGTGCCCGTGGACTCCGTGGTCCAGAGCTCCATGACCGCCCTCACCGAGGCCGCCACCAAGGCCGGCGTGCCCGTCCTCGGCACCGACCCCGTCATGGTCCAGTCCGGCGCCCTCGAGTCGGTCTCCTGCTCCAACACCACCCTCGGCGCCAAGTCGGCCGACATGGCCATCAAGGCCCTCACCGGCACCCCGGTCGCCGACATGCCCGTGGAGGTCCTCGCCTCCGACGACTACGCCGTCAACGGCACCACCGCCAAGGCGCTCGGCGTGGCGGTCTCCGACTCCGGGGACTACCGCGTCATCGACTAGCACCGCATCCCGGGCGCCCCGTCCCTCCGGCGGGGCGCCCGCGTCTTCCCAGGAGGATCCTCCCCATGACCCTGCAGGTTCTCTTCGACGCCCTCATGCTCGGATTCGAGTACTCGCTGCTCGCCGTGGGCGTCTACGTGACGTTCCGCGTCCTCGACATGGCCGACCTCACGGTCGACGGCTCCTTCGGCCTCGGCATGGCCTGCTCGGCCGTGCTCACCGTGGCCGGGCACCCCTACCTGGGGCTTGCCGTGGGCTGTGTCGCCGGTGCGCTGGCCGGCTGCGTGACCGGCCTCCTCATCACCAAGGCGCGGATAAACCCGCTGCTCGCCGGCATCATCACCATGACGGGCCTCTACTCCGTGAACATCTACGTGCTCGGTGCGCCCAACGTGAGCCTGCTGTCCACCGTGCGGTGCTTCGACCCCATCGTCTCCGCCCTCGGCGGCGCCGCCACCGTGGACGCCGTGAAGATGGGCTTCGTCGTGCTCGTGGTGGCCGTGGCCGTGGCGGCCCTCGCCGGGTTCTTCCGCACCGAGGCCGGCCTCGCCATGCGCGCCGTGGGCGACAACGAGGCCATGAGCCGCGCGAGCTCCATCAACACCAACGCGTTCAAGGTGGGCGGCCTGGCCCTCGGCAACGCCATGGTGGGCCTCACCGGCGCGCTCCTGGCCCAGTACCAGGGCTTTGCCGACCTCTCCAGCGGCACCGGCATGGTCATGGTGGGCCTCGCCTCCGTGATCATCGGCGAGGTCTTCGGCGGGCGCCGCTCCGTCACCCGCGGCCTCGTGTGCGCCGTGGCGGGGTCGGTGGCCTACCGCCTCATCATCCAGCTCGCGCTGTCGGTGAACCTCATCGACGCAAACGCGCTCAAGCTCGTCTCGGCCGTCATCGTGGGCGCCTTCATGGCCGTCCCCTCGGTGCAGGCCGCCTTGGGCGAGCGCTCCGTACGCATCAAGGCCAAGGGCGCCATGGAGCGGCTGCTCTCCGAGGACGCCCAGGCCCTCAAGGGAGGCGAGTGACATGGCCATGCTCGAGGTCCGCGGTGTCGAGAAGACCTTCAACCCCGGGACCAACGTCGCCCACCGGGCGCTCGCCGGGGTGGACCTGTCCATGGGGGCCGGCGAGTTCGCCTGCGTGGTGGGGTCCAACGGCGCCGGCAAGTCCACGCTGTTCAACGTCATCGCCGGCTCGGTGACCCCGGACGCCGGGCTCGTCTCGATCGACGGCCGGAACGTGACGTTCGACCCCGACTACCGCCGTGCCCGGGTGCTGTCCCGTGTGTTCCAGGACCCGCTCATGGGCACCGCCCCCAGCCTCACCGTCGCCGAGAACGTGGCCCTGGCCCTGGGCCGCTCCAAGCGCGGGAGCGCCCTCAAGCCGGCCATGCGCCGCGAGAAGCGCGAGCTCATCGCCGAGCGCCTGCGCGACCTGGGCTTCGGCCTGGAGGACCGCATGGACGTGCCCGTGGGCGCGCTTTCCGGCGGCCAGCGCCAGGCCGTGACGCTGCTCATGGCCACCATCGGCGACCCGTGCCTGCTGCTCCTCGACGAACACACCGCCGCCCTCGACCCGGCGGCGACCGAGCGTGTGCTCGAGCTCACGGACCGCATCGTGGCCGACCAGAAGGTGGCCACCCTCATGGTCACCCACGACCTCGGCGACGCCCTGGCCCACGGCACCCGCACCCTCGTGATGCACGACGGGAGGATCGTGGCCGACGTCTCGGGGGAGGAGCGCGCGTCCATGGACGTGGACGACCTCCTCGAGCTCTTCCGCTCCACGGCCGGCACGGACCTCGCCGACGACAAGGTGCTGCTCAAGGCCTGAGGCCCCGGGGCCCTTCTCGGCACCCCTCCCGCACCTGTGGCTCCCTCCGCACCCCCTCCTGCACCTGAACGCGGTTAGGGGCGACCCTCTCGGCACCTGAACGCGTCTGGGGGCGGATTTCCCGCGCCTGAACACGGCTGAGGGCGGATTCGGCGCTGATACGGCAGCCGGACCCGCCCTCAATCACGTTCAGGTGCCAGGGGGGCGCCGGGGAGGGCCGGCCGTACGGAGGAGGACCCGGCCGTGGCCGCACCCCCGCCCCCCAGCATGGTTCCCCGCGCCCTCCCAGCGTGGGATAAAAAGAGGGACTCTGCGCTATACTCTTTCAGATGATTTTGGATAATGCCCACCGGTCTCCCTGTCTGCGGGACCCGGTGGCCGCGTACCAAGGTTCTCGGGAAGAGGCACACCATGAGACGCACCTTCAAACGCACCGTCCCTCCCACCTGCCCCACCTCGCGCAACCGGCCGCTCCGCCTGCTCGCGACGGCGCTCCTCGGGGCGCTCCTCGCGATGTCGCCGGCCGTCCCCGTCACGGCCCGCGCCGCCGGGCTCGCCGACGCCATCCCCGTGACGGCCACCCGGGCCAACCAGGACGAGGTCCAGCTCTTCATCAAGGCCGGCGCCGCCACGCCCGTCGACGGGCTGGCCAACACCTACAGCTTCCCCGACCTCAAGGTCTCCACCGAGCCCGCAGGCACCAAGTTCCAGAGCATCACGGTGCAGTTCACCACGGGCATCGCCGCCGCCGACGAGATCTACTTCAACTCGGCGCACCAGCAGAACAACAGCGAGGCACTGCCCGCAGGCTTCGTCCGCTACAACGGCAACAAGCACGGCAACCACTCCATCAACTACACGCAGGCCGGCGGCGCCACCGCCGAGCAGTGGCAGGAGTTCCTCTCCCGCTACCTCACCGTCCAGCTGGCGGACAATGCGAACACCAAGGGTCTTCGCATCGTGGCCAGCCTTGCGCCGGTGACCACCACCCGCGACTACAACTCTCTCAACGGCCACTACTACGAGGTCGGCCGGGACAACACCGGCTGGTCCACCGCCCTCCGCCGTGCCGAGGAGCACACGTACATGGGCATGCAGGGCTACCTGGTGACGGTCACGAGCCAGGCCGAGCAGGACTTCGTCTTCTCGCTGGTGCACACCGACACCTGGATTGGCGGCACCACCGACGACACCTACACGCGGCGCACCGGCGCCTGGGCCCAGGGCTACCGTACGGGCAATGCCGACGTCCCCACCCGCTGGGCCGACAGCCAGACCTTCATGGGCGCGGGTGTGGTGAGCTCCTACTACTGGGTCTCGGGCCCCGAGGCGGGCCTCAAGATGGGCGA
>CBCSOI010000029.1:0-10786 GCA_965141595.1 uncultured Atopobiaceae bacterium
TCACGGGCTCGCGCTCCGCCGACATCCTGGACCGCGGGCTCGACCGCCTCTCCACCTACGGGCTGCTCTCGTCGGTGGGCACCGCCGGCGTGGACAGGCTGGTGGACGTGCTGGTGGACCGGGGGCTGCTCGCCTTCACCGCAGAGGAGCGCCCGGTGCTGTACCTCACCGAGGAGGGCTCCGCCTACCTGCACAGTCGGGAGCCGCTCATGCTGGCCCCCGGGCCCCGCCCGGCGTCGGCCCCGTCCGGCGGCTCCGGGCGGCGGAGGGCGTTCGGCTCGGGAGGCGGCCCCGTGGACGAGGCGCTCTTCCAGCGCCTGCGCGAGGTGCGCCGCGAGCTGGCCGGCGACTCCCCGGCCTACGTCGTGGCCACCAACGCCTGCCTGGAGGAGATCTGCCGCAGGCGTCCCACCACCCGGGAGGAGCTCCTCGAGGTGCCGGGCATGGGCCGCCGCAAGGTGGAGCGCTACGGCGACGGGCTGCTGGAGGCGGTGCGCGAGGCGACGGTCTAGCGGCGCGGCCCTGGTGACCCCCGTCCTTCTCTGCACGTTTGTCGGCACTCTCAATCGTTTTCAGATGGGTGAACGGTTGGGTTTCGGCCGTGAGCGGAACCCTGAACCTGTCTGAGGGTACCGACAATCGTCAAAACCACCGACAAACGGAGAGCGCCCCCTTGCATCGCCAGATACAAGGGGGCGTTCGAATTGCCTCCGATGATGCGGAAACCCGGACTCCAGGTCGCGAGGAGTCTTACAGCGTGGTCCCGAACCACTTCTGCTCGAGCTGGTCCATGGTGCCGTCGTCCTCGAGGTCCTTGAGGGCCTGGTTGATCTTCTCGGTGAGGCCGGGGTTGTCCTTGGAGACCACAAGGCCGTACTGCTCGCCGGTGGGGATCTCGGTGGTCACCTCGAGGTCGGAGTAGGCGATCTTGATCTCGTACTGGGCCACGGGCAGGTCGCACACCACGGCGTTGTAGAGGCCGCTCTGCAGGCCGGTGAGGCACTGGATGATGTCGTCCAGGGGCACGCAGGTGGCGTTGGGCAGGTTCTCCTTGACCCAGGCCTCGCCGGTGGTGCCGGACTGCACGGCCACCTGGGTGCCGGCGACGTTGAGGGTGTCGACGTCGGTGGCGCTGGCGCCCTTCTTGACCACGATGGCCTGGTTGGAGTCCATGTAGGGGTCGGTCATGTCGACCTCCTCCAGGCGCTCGTCGGTGATGGTGATGGCGCCGATGGAGACGTCGGCCTTGCCGCCCTGCTTGATGGTGGGGACGATGGTGTCGAACTGCACGGAGGGCAGGATGTTGGGCTCGAGGCCGAGCTTGTCGCAGACCGCCTTGTAGACGTCGACGTCGAAGCCCTCGAAGTCGCCGCCGTTCTCCGCGCTCATCGAGACGAAGGGCGGGAAGTAGAAGTTGGAGATCATGGTGAGCTTGCCGTCCTCCACCAGCGTGTAGTCGTCGGTCGTGGTGGTGTTGGGCTCCTGGGTGGAGGAGTCGGACGAGGAGGGCGAGCCGCCGCAGGCCACGAGGGTCACGGCGAGCACGGCTGCCAGCATGCAGCCGAGCACGGTGGAAAGGTGAGGCTTCTTCTTCATGGTTGCTCCTTGTGCTGTCGCGTCGGGCGTGAGAAGGATGCTGACACGGGTGCACGGGGGAGCTCCCCTAAAGGCGCGCCTTGAAACAGTCTTGTTATAGAAGTCGGCGAAATACGCGATTTTTGAGACATACAGACCGAGAATACGCGATTCGGTGAATAACATTCCCCAGCGGGAGACTCCTGCCGGCCGGCGGCGCCCCCGTCCCCGCGAGCGGCGGGAGGTGGTGCAGGTGGTGGGACAAGGCCGAGCAGTACTCGCAAAGCCCCGACCCCCGAGGAGCGCCCCTAGGCCCTCCCAGCCGCTGGGGCCCAAGCCGGTCCGGGGTTTGCATCAAAGGGGGCGGCCTCTCGGCCCGGGGCACGTATCGACAGATACGGGCCCCGGCGCCGAGCCGGAGCGCCCGTGATGCAAAACCCCGGTCCCCATGAGGCGAAGACCCCCGCGGCCTCCCACTGGTATGCCGCGGTGTTTGTCGGGGAACCATCTACACGGCGTGTGCAATACTTCACAGACCGTGCAGTAGTGCACACACTGTGAAACAGATGGGAGGAGTGCCCTTGCCCAGAACCAGCCCGGCCAACGCCGCCGACCCGCGCTGCGTGCGGTCCCGCGAGCTCCTCAGGGACGCCTTCGCCGCGGACCTCGCGGACCTCGGCGACCTCTCGGCCGTGACAGTCACCTCCGTGAGCGACCGCGCCGGCCTCACCAGGCGCACGTTCTACGCCCACTACCGCGACATCGCCGACCTTGTGGCCGAGGTCGAGGACGAGACCCTCGCCGACGTCGTGCGCCTTGCCGAGGCCGTGGCCGCGAGCCACCTCGAGCAGGTCTTCTCCGCCTGCGACGCCCTGGAGCCCGCGCCCGGGTCGGTGGAGCTGCTCTCGTACTTCAAGGAGCGGAGCGCCGTGCTCGTGCCACTCATCGGCCCCGGGGGAGACCCGCGCTTCATGCAGCGCCTCAAGGCCGCGCTCCACGACGCCTTCGCGTCCCGGGCCCTCGAGGGGCTGGACGCGCGCACGCTCGGCGCCTTCTTCGACTACTACGTCACCTTCGCCGTCAGCGCCGAGTGCGGCGTGCTGGAGCGCTGGCTCCAGGGCGGCATGGCCGAGCCGGTGGGCACCATGGCGCGCCTCATGACCCTGCTCATGTTCGTGCGCCCCGGCGACCTGTACGGCAACTCATACGACATGAACATCCCCATGTACGGCTTGGCCCTCATGGCATCTTTGGAGGACGCAGATGAGCGATAGGAACGCACCCACCGGCCGTTACGCCCTGAGGGAGGAGGGCGCCGAGCTCGCACCCTCCGCGTCGGTCGACCTCACGGGCACCGAGCTCCGCCTGGGTATCGACGTCGGCTCCACCACCGTCAAGGTGGCCGTGCTCGACGCCGACGGCGAGCTCGTCTACGCCAACTACCAGCGCCACCACACCGACATCCGCGCCACGGCCAAGGAGCTCTTCGGGCGCGCCCGCGCCCATGTGGGCGACGTCCCCATGCGCGTGGCCATCACCGGCTCCGGCGGCCTGCTCCTGGCCCAGTGGCTCGACCTCGAGTTCGTGCAGGAGGTCATCGCCTCCAAGCGCGCCGTGGAGACGCTCATTCCCCAGACCGACTGCGCCATCGAGCTCGGTGGCGAGGACGCCAAGATCATCTACTTCGACAACGGCGTCGAGCAGCGCATGAACGGCACCTGCGCCGGCGGCACGGGAGCGTTCATCGACCAGATGGCGTCGCTGCTCCACACCGACGCCTCCGGCCTCGACGAGCTGGCGCGCGAGGCCACGCACATCTACCCCATCGCGAGCCGCTGCGGCGTCTTCGCCAAGTCCGACGTCCAGCCCCTGCTCAACGAGGGTGCCGCGCCGGCCGACATCGCCGCCTCCATCTTCCAGTCGGTGGCCAACCAGACCGTGTCGGGCCTGGCCTGCGGCCACCCCATCCGCGGCTACGTGGCCTTCCTCGGCGGCCCGCTGCAGTACCTCCCCCAGCTTCGCGAGCGCTTCTACGAGACCCTCGACCTCGACGAGGAGCACCGCGTGGTGCCCGAGAACGCCCACCTCTTCGTGGCCTCCGGCGCCGCCATGGCCGGTGAGAGCGACAAGCTCGTCACCTTCGACGACGTCATCGCCTCCCTCGACGCCCTCGGCTCCACCCAAGGCTCCGAGGTCGAGCGCCTCCCCCCGCTCTTCGCCACGGAGGGGGCCTTGGAGGAGTTCCGGGCCCGCCACGGTGCCGAGGTGGTGCCCAAGGGCGGCCTCGAGGGCTACCGCGGCCGCGTGTTCATCGGCATCGACGCCGGCTCCACGACCATGAAGGCGGCCATGGTGGGCGAGGACGGCCAGCTCCTGCGCACCTGGTACGGCAACAACAACGGCGACGTGCTCGGCACCGCCCGCGTCATCATGGACGACTTCTACGACGCGCTTCCCGAGGGCGTGACCGTCGGCCACGTGACCACCACCGGCTACGGCGAGGCCCTGCTCATCGAGGCCCTCAAGGCCGACTCCGGCGAGATCGAGACCGTGGCCCACCTCCGCGGCGCCAAGGCCTTCGTGCCCGACGTGGAGTTCATCCTCGACATCGGCGGCCAGGACATGAAGTGCCTGCGCGTGCGCGGCGGCGTCATCGAGTCGATCATGCTCAACGAGGCCTGCTCGAGCGGCTGCGGCTCGTTCATCGAGAGCTTCGCCGACTCCATGGGCATGGACGTGCGCGAGTTCGCCGCCGCGGCCGTGGGCGCCAAGGCCCCCGTGGACCTCGGCAGCCGCTGCACCGTGTTCATGAACAGCCGCGTGAAGCAGGCCCAGAAGGAGGGCGCCACCGTGGGCGACATCGCCGCGGGCCTGTCCTACTCGGTCATCAAGAACGCGCTGTTCAAGGTCATCAAGATGCGCGACGCCGAGTCCATCGGCCGGAAGGTCGTGGTCCAGGGCGGCACCTTCATGAGCGACGCCACGCTGCGCGCCTTCGAGCAGCTCTGCGGCCGCACGGCCATCCGCCCCGACATCGCCGGCTGCATGGGCGCCTACGGCGCGGCCCTGCTCGCCCGCGACCGCGCCGGCGAGGACGGCACCTCCACGCTGCTCTCCCGCGACGAGATCGACAACCTGCAGGTGAAACATGTGAAGGCCCACTGCGGCCGCTGCTCCAACAACTGCCTGCTCACCATCAACGACTTCGGCGGCGGCCGGCGCTTCATCACCGGCAACCGCTGCGAGAAGGGTGCCGGCGGCTCCAAGGCCAAGCGCACCGCCCCCAACCTCTTCGAGGTCAAGAACCGCCTGCTGTTCGACCGCCCGGGTCTCTCCCGCGAGGAGGCGCCCCGCGGCACCGTGGGCATCCCGCGCGCCCTCAACATGTACGAGAACTACCCCTTCTGGCACACGTTCTTCACCGAGCTGGGCTTCGCCGTGGTGCCGTCGGACGACTCCACCAAGGCCACCTATGAGGCGGGCATCGAGTCCATGCCGTCGGAGTCCGTCTGCTACCCGGCCAAGCTCTCCCACGGCCACGTGATGAACCTGCTGGGCAAGGACGTCGACTTCATCTGGATGCCCTGCGTGCGTTGGGAGCGCCAGGAGGACGAGACGGCCGGCAACCACTACAACTGCCCCATCGTCATGAGCTACCCGCAGGCCCTGGAGCTCAACGTCGACGAGCTCTCCTCGCCCTCAGTGGAGTACCTGGCGCCCTTCCTGCCCTACGACGACAAGCGCGAGCTCAAGCGCCGCCTCTACGAGGTGGTCTCCGTCCAGCGCGAGGCCGACGCCGCCGAGGGCCGCGGCCGCGTGCGCGGCGCCCACATCACCCGCGCCGAGGTGGACGCCGCCGTCAACGCCGCGTGGCAGGCCGACCTCGACTTCAAGAAGGCCATGGCCGACGCCGGCGACGAGGCGCTGGACTGGGTCGAGCGCAACGACGCCCACGGCATCGTGCTCGCCGGGCGCCCCTACCACAACGACCCCGAGATCAACCACGCCATCCCCGAGCTCATCTCGTCGTTCGGCTTTGCTGTGCTCACCGAGGACTCCGTGGCGCACCGCACCCGTCCCGAGCGTCCCATCCGCGTGGTCGACCAGTGGATGTACCACTCGCGCCTCTACCGCGCCGCACGCTTCGTGGCCGGCCGCAACGACCTCGACCTCATCCAGCTCAACTCCTTCGGTTGCGGTCTCGACGCCCTCACCTGCGACCAGGTGCAGGAGATCCTCGAGGCGAGCGGCAAGGTCTACACCTGCCTCAAGATCGACGAGGTCTCCAACCTGGGCGCCGCCCGCATCCGCGTGCGCTCGCTCATGGCCGCGCTCGAGGAGCAGCGCGCCGGGTTGGAGGAGGAGTACGGCGCCGACGCCGTGCCCGCCGAGCGCGAGTCGGGCAGCGCCGCGTTCCCCAAACCCCGCTACACCGAGGAGATGCAGGAGCAGGGCTACACCATCCTCGTGCCGCAGATGGCGCCCATCCACTTCGCCCTTGTGGAGCCGATCATCAAGGCGGCGGGCTACAACATGGTGCTGCTGCCCTCCGTGGACCGCGGCGCCGTGGACGCGGGCCTGAAGTACGTGAACAACGACATCTGCTACCCCTCCATCCTCGTCACCGGCCAGATCATGGAGGCCATCGAGAGCGGCGAGTACGACCTCGACAGGACCGCCGTCCTCATCACCCAGACCGGCGGCGGCTGCCGCGCCACCAACTACATCGCCCTCATCCGCAAGGCCCTCAAGGATTCCGGCAACGGCCACATCCCCGTGATCAGCCTCGCCGTGGCGGGCAGCCTCGACGAGGACAACCCCGGTTTCGACCTCATCAAGCCCGACGTCGTCGTCAAGGCCCTCTACGCCCTGCTCTTCGGCGACCTCATCATGCAGCTGCTCTACCGCTGCCGCCCCTACGAGGAGGAGCCCGGCAGCGCCGACGCCCTGTTCGACCTCATCATGGACGAGGCCGCGGCCGCCATGCCCACCATGGACCGCCGGTCGTTCTACCGCCTGTGCCAGCGCACCGTCGACGCGTTCGAGCTCCTTCCGCTGGTCAACGACCGCTCCAAGCCCCGCGTGGGCGTGGTGGGCGAGATCCTCGTCAAGTTCCATCCCACGGCCAACAACGAGGTGGTCAAGGTCATCGAGTCCGAGGGCTGCGAGGCCCAGGTGCCCGGGCTCGTGGACTTCTTCCTCTTCGGCCTCACGAGCCCCATCAACATGAAGGGCGAGCTCGGCAGCTCGATGAAGCGCCGGGCCACCCACATGGCGGGCATCAAGGCCATCGAGGCCTTCCGCGCGCCCATCAACCGCATGCTCGAGGAGACCACGCGCTTCCAGCCGTACCCCGACATCTTCGACATGGCCGCCAAGGCCGAGGAGATCCTCTCCCTCTGCAACACCATGGGCGAGGGCTGGCTCCTCACCGCCGAGATGTGCGACCTCATCGAGGAGGGCTGCCCCAACATCGTGTGCGCGAGCCCGTTCGCCTGCCTGCCCAACCATGTGGTGGGCAAGTCGGTGATCAAGCGCCTGCGCCAGATGCATCCCGAGAGCAACATCGTTGCCGTGGACTACGACCCCGGCGCCTCCGAGGTGAACCAGCTCAACCGCATCAAGCTCATGATCAGCGTGGCCAAGGAGAACTTCCGGAACGGGGGAGGGGGCCCTGCGGGCCTCGACCTCGACGCCGCCCCGCGCCACGCCACGTCGCTCTGCCACAGCCACATGACGGCGGCCGAGCCCATCCACCTCTCCCGCGAGCAGCTGGAGCTCATCGCACAGGCCGAGGCGGAGGCCGCCGAACGCGCCGCCGCGGCGGCGCGTGACGAGGCCGTCGTGCGCGACTGACGGCGGGGCCCGTCCGGTCCACGGGGCGGGGCCCAGGGCCTTTGTGCGCGTCTCGGAAAAGAGGGGGCCTCCCGAGTGGGTTCGGGAGGCCCCCTCCTGCCCTTGGGCGTCGGCCGTCCCGGCGCCGTGCGGGCTACAGGCAGCAGCCCGCCGCGAGGGCCGAGAGGACCTTCCGCACGCGGACGAGGTCGGCCACCGGAACGTGCTCGTCGGGCTTGTGGGCCACCTCGAGGCTGCCGGGCCCGTAGCTCAGGAACTCGAGGTTGCCGGTGGCTGCGGCCATGACGGCGGTGTCGGTGTAGCCGGTGAAGACGTCCACGGGCGCCGGCGAGCCGGTCACGGCCTCGGAGGCCTCCTCGAGGGCGGCCAGCAGGCGGGAGTCCGGGTCGCGCTCCACCGGAGGCCGGTCGCCGGTGACGGTGTAGGAGCCCGACGTTCCCGGCACGGCCTCGGCGGCGTCGGCCAGGGCCTCGGCCACCAGGCGCTCTGCCAGGGCGGTGTCGGCCGGCGGCACGAGACGCATGTCGATCCACACGCGGGCGCGGTCGGGCACCACGTAGGGGCGGTAGCCGCCCTCGACCTGCCCGAACGTCACCGTGCTCCGTCCCAGCTCGGCGTGCTCGGGGAGCGCGAGCACCGAGGAGCGCAGCCGGCACACGAACTCGGCCGCGGCGGCCACGGCGTCCGCCCCCTCCCACGGGGTGGAGGCATGGGCCGTCACGCCGCGGACGTCCACCTCGAACCACGTGCGCCCCTTGTGCGAGACCCGGGCGCGGCCGTCCGTGGGCTCCGTGTCCACCACCCAGCAGCCGTCGTCCAGCCAGTCGGCGTCGAGCACGGCCTCGATGCCGCGCATGAAGTCCTCCTCGTCCACGGTGAGGAGCATCATGAGGGGCCTTCTCGGCAGCCAAGAGCGGTCCTCGGCGGCGGGGGCGTCGCCGGAGCACACGCAGGTGCCGTGGCAGCTCGCCTCCCAGCGCGCCTGCGAGACGGAGCGCAGCAGGTCGTCGAAGGCCAGCAGCGCGCAGGCGAGGCCGCCCTTCATGTCGCAGGCGCCGCGGCCGAAGAGCAGGCCGTCGCGCACCTCGCCCCCGAAGGGGTCCACGTCGGCCGACCAGCCGTCGCCTGCCACCACGGTGTCCATGTGGCAGCAGAACACGAGCGCCCCCGCACACGAGCCGTCGCGCCCCGGCACGCAGGCTGAGAGGCAGGTGCGGCCCGGCAGCGCCTCGATCTCGCGGAACACCACGACGTCGTCCAACCCCGCGCGGCGCACGCGCTCCTCGAGCCATCCTCTGACCAGGGCCTCCATGGCCCCCTCGTAGGTTCCCGGGTCGGTGCTCTCGGTCCGAACGAGCTCGGCGCAGAGACGCGCCTCCTCCTGACCTTCCATGTCGGTCCTTTCTCGGACGTCCCTTCAGGGGCGTCCCTCGCCGGTGGTTCCTCGGGGTCCTCGTACCCAAACGCCCGGGGTGCGCGGGGGGTGCCGGCTGTGGAGGGTCTTCACGACCCTGACGCCGCTCACCGCCGGTGGCGGACCGTTCGCCGACGGGGCCGGGCTAAAACCTTATTAAAAGTAAGGGAGTCTACAAGAAAGTGGGATTCGCGTCTTCCGTTTCCTATCATGGGTTTGGATTAAAGATGACTTTCAGGAGGAACCATGGCCCAGGAAGACCGCTCCTCGGTCCTCTTCACCCAGGAGGGGACACCCAGCATCTCCCAGCTCATCCCGCTCTCGCTCCAGCATGTGGTGGCCGCGGTGGTGGGGATCATCACGCCCGCCATCATCGTGGCCAACGCCTTCGGCCTCGACCAGGCGGACCGCAGCCTGCTGATCCAGGCGTCGCTGGTCATGGCCGGCGTCCTCAGCCTCATCCAGAGCCATCCCCTCGTGGGCTTCCTCGGCTCGGGCCTGCCCGTGTTCATGGGCGCCGCCTTCGCGTACGTGCCCACGCTCACCGCCGTTGCCGGCATGGGCGGCATCGGCGCCATATTCGGCGCCCAGGTGATCGGCGGTATCGTGGCCGTGGTGTTCGGCCTCTTCTTCAAGTACATCCGGCGCCTGTTCCCGCCCGTGGTCACCGGCACCGTGGTGCTCTCCATCGGCCTGTCCCTCTACACCGTGGCCGTGGGCTACATGGCCGGCGGCACCGGGGCCGAGGACTTCGGCAGCGCCCGCAACTGGCTCGTGGCCCTCGTCACCCTCGTGGCCTGCGTCGGCTTCGCCAACTTCGGCAAGGGCGTGCTCAAGCTCGGGTCCCTGCTCTGGGGCCTCCTCGTGGGCTACGGCGTCTCGCTCGCACTCGGCATGGTGTCCTTCGACGGCCTGGCCGGCGAGGCCTGGTTCGCACTGCCCACGTTCATGCCCTTCGCCCTCGAGTTCCAGCCCGCCGCCATCGCGTCGCTCTCCATCGTGTTCGTCGTGGGCGCCGTGCAGATCGTGGGCGACCTCAACGGCGCCTGTGCCGGCGCCCTCGACCGCGAGCCCGCCGAGCGCGAGGTCACCGGCGCCATCCTCTCCCAGGGCGTGCTCTCGGTGGTCGGGTCGTTCTTCGGCGCGCTTCCCACCGGCACCTACTCGCAGAACATCGGCATCGTCAACCAGAACAAGGTCATCAACAAGAAGGTCATGGTGACCGCCTGTCTCATCATGCTCTGCGCCGGCCTCATGCCCAAGGTCGCCTTCGTGCTCTCCGGCATCCCCAAGGCCGTCATCGGCGGCGCCACCATCAACGTCTTCGCCACCATCACGATGACCGGCGTACGCCTGCTCACCAAGGACGGGTTGCCCCAGCGCACAGCCTCCATCGCGGGCCTCTCCATCGCCCTGGGTATGGGCATCGCCCTCACCTCCGGCGCCCTGGCCGGCCCCGGCATGCCCGAGTGGGTCCAGAGCGTCCTCGGCTCCTCCTCGCTCGTGGTGACCACCGTCACGGCCATCGTGCTCAACCTCGTGCTCCCGGGGCGCGAGGAGGTCGAGCCGGCGGGGGAGGGCGCGCCTGGCAGCGGTGCGCCGGCCGGCCCCGACCTGGCGGCGGGGGCCTAGAGGCGCCGAACGCCGGGCCCGTGCCGGGTCCATACATAGGGAACGGACCGTCGCGGCAGATGACGGACGGACAAGGGCAACCGGTTGCGCCATGACGCGCGGCCGGTTGCCCTTTCTCGGCGGCGGGGAGGGCCCCGTGGCACGACAAAGGCAACTTGGTGCATTGACGGCGACCGTACCTGCCGTTCGATGCCTCTCCGGTGTCCCCGGTGCCGCGCGTCGCCTTCCCGCTGGCGCGGCCGTGGCGCCGGCCGTGCGTGGCGTCATGGCGGAGACGCGGGCCGCAGCGCACAGGGGACCGCCCCCTCT
>CBCSOI010000030.1:0-10290 GCA_965141595.1 uncultured Atopobiaceae bacterium
GGCGCCCTCATGGGCCTCGCCGGCGCGCTCGTGCTGCGGGCCCTCGGGTCCGCCGGCCTCGAGAGCACGACCGCCCACGTGGCCTTCGAGGTGCTCACACCATTCCTCGTCTACCTCGTGGCCGGCGAGCTGGACGTCTCCGGCATCCTCGCCGTGGTGGCCGCCGGCATCGTCATGGCCGCCATGCCCGAGCGCCGCACGCCGGCCCAGGCCCGCATGCGCCTGGTCTCCTCCAACGTGTGGGAGTTCGTCTCCTTCATCATCAACGGCGTCGTCTTCGTGATCCTCGGCATGGAGCTGCCCCGCGCCCTCTCGCCGTCGTGGCGCTCGCCCGCCATCTCCAACGGCACGCTGCTTGCGAGCGCCGCCGCCGTCTGCCTCGTGGTCGTGGCCGTGCGCCTGGTGTGGACGCTCGCCATGGAGCTCGTGCGCGCCCGGTCCCTCTCCCGGTCCGGTGCCGCCGACAGGGGCGCTGCCGAGAGGGGCGCGGCCACGGCGAGAGGCGCCCTCCGCTCGGCGGCCCTGCTCACCCTCGCCGGGCCCAAGGGCGCCATCACGCTCTCGGTCATCCTCACGCTGCCCTATCTCACGGCGGCCGGCGAGCCCTTCCCGGAGCGCAACGTCCTCGTGTTCATCGCCTCGTTCGTCATCGTGGCCACGCTGCTGCTGGCAAACTTCGCCATGCCGCTCGTGGCGCCCTCGGCCGAGGACGCCGACGGAGAGGCCCGCGCCCTCGACGAGGCCCGCCTGGCCGTGCTGGAGCCCGTGGTGCGAGAGCTTTCGCGCCACCCGCGGGACACCGCCGCCGAGAGGGCCGCGCGCCGGTTCGTGCTCTCGGGCTACGGCGACCGCATCGCCCGCGCGCGCGACCGCACGGCCGACCCGCACGTGCTCGTGTGCCTGCGCCTCGAGACCCTCGACCACCAGCGTGCCGCCGTGGCCGCCCTGGCCGGGGACCAGGCCCTGAGCCCGGCGGCCGTGGAGCGCTACGACGCGCAGCTCTCCGAGCTCTTCTCCATGGTGGCGCGCCTGGGTCGCGGCGACCCCTCGGCCACCCGCGTGCGCCGGCGCCGGCCCTCGGCCCTCCGCGCCCTCGTGCGCTCCCTGGGCGACGAGGTGCGTGGCCGAGGGGAGGACGATGCCTTCGAGCGCACGTCGCCTGTGCTGGCTCGGGCGTCCCAGGAGGCGGCCATCGAGTATCTCAGCGAGGTGGCCTGCGACCCGTCCCCGGAGCGCGCCCTGGCGGCACGGCTGCTGCTCTCGGACCACTGGGCCGTGTACAACGCGCTCGTGGAGGGGCCCGACATCGGCGCGTCCCCCGTGCCGCCGGGCCCTCGGCCGCACCGCGACCTGGAGCACCTGGCCGCCGAGCAGGGAGCGCCCCTCGCGGAGGCCCGGCGCCTGGCGCGAGCCATGACGGCCGAGGGGCTCAGGCTCGAGCTCGATCGCATCGACGAGCTCGTGACCTCGGGCGACCTCTCCCACGGCCAGGCGGCCGAGCTCACCGAGGAGGTCCACGTGCTGCAGCTGGGGCTGTAGGCGCGGCCCCCCGTCCCATCACCCGGACACTTTTGTCCCAATGGCCGGGCACTTCTGTCCCACTTTTGCCTGCCAGCCGAGGCCCGGTGCGCCACGCCCCCGACAGGGCGCCGGACCATGCCGAAGGCCCCTCCGGCATGGTTTTTCCTGTCGAGAGGCCCCCGGAACCCATGCCGGAGCCCCCTGTGGCATGGGTTTCTCTGAAGCGGCGCCCCAAAACCCATGCCGGAGCCCTCAGCGGCATGGCCGGGCATCATAAGGAGAGAAATAAGCGAAGTGACAGATGGGCCAGACACCGCCGTCACGCCCCGCAGCTGGGCCCGGCCCCGCCGTGCGCCGCTACTTCCCCGCGGCCCCGTGGTCGATCGTCGTGGCCAGCGGCTTCTGCCTGATGAACAGCGCCAGCACCAGGCCGGCCAGGCACAGCGGCACGAAGTACGCGAACAGCGGCACAAGGGCCTTGGAGTAGCCCTGGGCCACCACGGCCTGCACGTCGGCCGGGAGCCCGTCCACGAACGAGGGCGTGATCGAGGAGAGCGAGACGTTGTCGGCGGGCGGGAGCCTGTCGGCCACGTCGGCCACCAGCCGCGCGGTGAACAGCGACCCCACGAGCG
Source organism: uncultured Atopobiaceae bacterium (assembly GCA_965141595.1). Classification (GTDB taxonomy): domain Bacteria; phylum Actinomycetota; class Coriobacteriia; order Coriobacteriales; family Atopobiaceae; genus Granulimonas. The sequence continues at coordinate 2,154 of CBCSOI010000030.1, forward strand.
AGGCGCCCACGGTGGACCCCACCTGCCTGAACAGGCTGTTGGCGGCCGTGGCGGTGCCCACCATGGAGTGTGGGAACTCGTTCTGCACTATCAGCGTGAGGATCTGCAGGCCAAGGCCGAACCCGCAGCCCACGGTGAGCAGGATGGCCACGGTCTGCCAGAGGCCCGTGGCGGGCGTCATGGTGGCCATGAGGGCGAAGCCGCCCGCGCACACGGCGCACATGGCCACGGGCATCCACTTGTAGCGGCCGGTCTTGGACGCCAGCATGCCGGTGGCGGTGGAGGCAACGAGGCTGCCTATGGACATGGGCACGCACATGAGGCCGGCCGCCTCGGACGACATGCGGTCGACGATCTGGAAGTACGTGGGCAGGTACGACACGGCGCCCATGAGGCCGATGTTGATGAGGAAGCCCACTGCCGAGGTGAGCACGAAGTCGCGGTCGCGGAACAGGCCGAGCGGCATGACCGGGCTCGTCGCCCGGCGCTCGGCCGCCACGAGGCAGCCCACCGACGCCACGGCCACGCAGAGGAGCCCCACCACCTGCCAGCTGTCCCAGGCGAAGCGGTTGCCGCCCCAGGACAGGGTCAGCACGAGGCTGCAGATGGCGGCCGCCAGCGAGGCCATGCCGGCGTAGTCGGGGTGCGTCCTGCGATCGGCCGCGTCGTGCGGCAGGAACCGCCAGAGCCCCGCCAGCGCCACGAGGGCCAGCGGGATGGTGAACCAGAAGATCCAGCGCCAGCCGGTGACCTCCACGAACCAGCCGCCCAGGAGCGGCCCCACCACGCGGCACACCGTGAACGTGGAGCCCATGACGCCCATGAAGGCGCCCAGGCGTCTCGGGGGGATGATGTCTGCCAGCGACGCCTGCGACAGGATGATGAGGCCGCCGCCGCCCAGGCCGGAGACGAGCCTGCCCACGATGAGGAACTCCATGTTCGGGGTGACGCCGCACACGGCCTTGCCGGCGGCGTAGAGGGCGAGGCAGCCCATGAGGAGCCGCTTGCGTCCCACGACGTCGCCCAGCTTGCCGTAGATGGGCATGGTCACGGTGGTGGCCAGGATGTAGGTGGTGGTGACCCACTGCATGGCCTCCACGCCGCCGAGGTCGCCCACGATGGTGGGCAGCGCCGTGGCGGCGATGGTCTCGGAGAGCGAGCTCACGGCCATGGCAAGGAGGAGCGCCCCGAAGACGAGGGTGAGCCGCCGTCCGCGCAGGCCCCCTTGGCCCGGGGTCCCGGCGGTCGTCGGCGCTGCTGTCTGGTCGTTCACGGGGTCCTCCTCCGGGTCGCTCAGGGAGGCCCGTACCCAGAGACGGCCTCCCCCCGTTACGGGAAGGCCGCCGCCCCCGTCACGGTCGCCCCTGCCCTGGCCGCCCTCGGCGGGCCCTGCCGCACCGGGGGCGGGTCCCCGCGCGTCGCACCCTCAGCCGTTGTCCACGGAGCAGCGCAGCCACACCTGCTCGTCGCCGGTGCCCACGCGCTCGGCGGACTCCAGGTGGAACCGGTGGGGCTCCACGGGGCGAGACCCGGGGCGGCCATGAAGAGCGTCTGGGTCTCGCAGGAGCCGTCGGCCGAGGGGTCAACCACCACGCTCACCTCGTCCACGAGGCCCTGGCAGAGCATGGACCAGTTGACGGTCCCGCCGCCGCCCAGCATCACGCAGCCCATGCCGAAGTCGTCGCGCAGGCGCTCGAGCAGGGCCGAGAAGTCCACGGTCTCCTCGCCGCACACGAGGTAGGGGATCGAGAGCCCGCGGAGGAGCGCCCGGAAGCGCTCGGATGCCCGCTCGGTGAGCACCTCGAGCACCTTGGCGTCGGTGTCGCGGTATCGGATGCGGTCCGATGTCCAGCCGAGGCGCCCGCGGGGGTCGACGGAGATGCAGTACATGGGCTCGCCGGTGTCGCAGAGGAGGTCGCCTTCGGGTACCGGGTCCCAGCTCTCGGGCAGCGCGGGCTCGGCGTGGTCGGTGAAGTTGTCGTCGGTGGTCACGCAGCTGCTGATCCAGCCGTCCATGGGCCACACGCGGTCGGGGCCGAAGGCCACGTCGTAGAACGGGTCCTCGTCGAGGTCGCCGAGGACTTCCCAGAAGCGGCCCATGATCTTGCCGTCGAGCGCGGGGCCCACGGCATCGCGCTTACCGACGAGGGCCGCTACCTGCGTGACCGCGCGGCGGAGATGGCGGCCATCGCCGACTGCGCCGAGGCGGAGCTCAGGGGCTTCGACGGGGACATCGGCGGGCTCGTGTCCATCGGGGCCGGGGAGTCGGAGGGCATGGCGGAGCTCGCACGGGTCATGGCGGACTTCTCGGCGGAGCACCCCGCGGTGCGCTTCTCCGTGCACAGCGGCAACGCCCTCGACGTGCTGGGGCGGCTCGACCAGGGCACGGGGGACTTCGCGCTGCTCGTGGACGGCCGGGCCGAGGCCCGCCACGAGGGGGTGCGGCTGCCTGTGGACGACGTCTGGGGTATCGTGGCGCGACGCGACTCGCCTCTGGCGCGGCGCCCCGGCGTGGGCCCGGACGACCTCGTGGGCGTCCCGGTCCTTGCCAGCGCCCAGGAGCGGTCCGTGCCGTCGTTGGACCGCTGGCTCGGCGACTCGGCGTCGGACCTCGACGTGGTCGCCACTTACAACCTGGCCCACAACGCCGGCCTCATGGTGGCCGCCGGCATGGGAGTGGCCCTGACGCTGGAGCACCTGGTGGAGTGCACCGAGGGGAGCGGCCTGGCGTTCGTGCCGCTGGAGCCGTCGGTACGGGCCCATAACCAGGTGGTGTGGCTGCGCGACCGCACCCCCTCCCGGGCAGCGGGGCTGTTCAGAGAGCAACTGATGAAACGCTACGGGTGAGCGGCAGGGCGACAAAAAAGCGGCCCACAACAAGCAGGGGCTTACAAAGAGGGCTCACACCCCCAACAAGGACCGGCGTGAGAGAAGCAGGCAGCGAGAGAATTTATATAATGTGCTTATAAAAAAGAGAGAATAACAGCTTCCCCAACGGAACCGCGAAGCCGGATAACCCCGGATAGCCTCCCGTCTCGGAGCGCCCCAGCCTCAACTGCAAAGAGGGCGCCGTGCGCATCAAAGGAAGTCCTCCTGAGAAGGGCCCGTGCATCGACAGATGCGCCGGCCCTTCGAAGTGACTTCCGCCGATGCACGCGGCGCCCCGTCAGGATGGACGCCTAGTGCTCCTCGGCCGTGGCCGGCACGCACCTACGGTCATGCGCGATGTGGTACCGGTTCATGACGGCGCGGGCGATGGGCTGGGCGATGAGCGCCTCCACGAAGAGGGCGACGCCGAAGTTGCGGGGCCAGCGGTACACGAACTCGCCAGCGGAGTGGCCGAGGGTCTCGCCGGTGGCCACCATGGGGGCGAGCAGGGTGAGCAGGACGGACAGGAACAGCACGGAGATGACGATGTTCAGCAGGATCTGCATGTTGTAACTGTCGTTCTCGTCGGCCACCCGGGCGCACACGTGCTCCACGGGACGCTTGGTGGCGACGACGCATGCCACCACGAGCACCCACACGAAGACGATGGCAGAGTAGGTGGCGCCCCAGGCCTCGGGGGAGAAGCCGAGCTCCATGCAGGTGAGGACGGGCGCGATGATGTTCACTGAGATGAGCGAGACGATGAGCAGGAAGAGTGCGAACTCACGCCTATTGCGGGGCAGGCGCATAAAGAACTGCATTGACCGGAACTCCTTCCGACGGCGCGCGCAAAAAAAGCGCAGGTCGAGATAGACGACCTGCGCTGAACAGTTATACGCGCTTGGGTTATGTGCGCTATGCAGGATAGCACGGCGCCATGGGGAGGCCCACCGAATCGAAACAAAACCCTCACGCCTCGCGTGTGCGTTCCGTGGAGCCCCATGGTCCCCTCTTTAACCTAAACCTGACTACAGGTTTAGGTTCGAACCACCGACCGCAACGAGAGGGGAAGCCATGGCGAAGATCGTGCAGACCGCGGGCCGCGACCAGCTGGGGGAGTTCGCCCCCATGTTCGCCGCGATCAACGACGACGTCCTGTTCGGCGAGGTATGGGGCGACGACACCCTGAGCCCCAAGACCCGCTCCATGCTCACCGTGACCACCTTGGTGGCCAAGGGCCTCTGCGACTCGTCCTTCGAGCACCACATGGCCTTCGCCAAGAGGAACGGCGTCACCGGGCAGGAGATGGCAGCGCTCCTCACCCACGTGGCCTTCTACGCCGGCTGGCCCAACGCCTGGGCGGCCTTCCGCATGGTCACCAAGGTCTACGCCGACGACCCCCTCGACCTCGACAACCCCGAGGCGCACGGCGGGATCTTCGGCCTCGGCGAGCCCAACGACGCCTTCGCGCGGTACTTCTCCGGCCGCTCCTGGCTGAACCCCCTCACCGACCCCGAGAAGACGCAGTTCGTGGCCAACGTCACCTTCGAGCCCGGCTGCCGCAACAACTGGCACATCCACCGCGCCACCGAGGGCGGCGGCCAGATCCTGCTTGTCACCGACGGCCGCGGCTGGTACCAGGAGGAGGGCAAGCCCGCGCGGGAGCTGCACCCCGGCGACACCGTGACCATCCCCGCCAACGTCAGGCACTGGCACGGTGCGGCCAAGGACTCCTGGTTCTCGCACGTGGCCTTCGAGGCCCCCGGCGAGGGCTGCTCCAACGAGTGGTGCGAGCCGGTGTCCGACGAGGACTACGATGCCCTCCCGTAAGGCCGAGGGGCTGCCCATCGGGGAGGTGTCCGAGCGCTTCGGCGTGCCCGTCTCCACCCTGCGCTACTACGACCGCCAGGGGCTCTTCCCGGGCCTCGGGCGCAAGGGCGGCCAGCGCCGTTTCTCGCAGGCGGACGTCGAGACCCTGCGCATGATCGAGTGCCTCAAGGCCAGCGGGCTCGAGATCGCCCGGATCCGCCGGTTCATGGAGGCGGTGGGGGAGGGTCCTGCCTCCTATGGGGAGCGTGCGGAGCTCTTCCGGACGCGCCGTGCCGAGGTGGCCGCCGAGATGGAGCGTATCCGCGGCGTGCTCGAGGTGCTCGACTACAAATGCTGGTACTACGACGAGCTCCTGGCCGGCGCCGACGAGGCCGCCCTCCGGGCCCTCGGCGAGGAGGCCGTGCCCGAGGAGCACCGTGCGGGCTGGCGTCGCATCCACGAGGAGGTGGCGGCCGGCGGCCGGGACGACTGAGCCGCCGCCCTGTGACGGAGAGGGGAGGCATCCCATGGAGTACACGAAACTCGGTTGGAGCGGCATCGAGGTCTCGAATGTCTGCCTCGGGGGCATGAGCTTCGGCGAGTCGGGCCCGAGGTTCCACCAGTGGACCCTCGGGCCCGACGACACCCGCGCGGTGGTGGCGCGGGCCTTGGACGACGGCGTCAACTTCATCGACACCGCCAACTGCTACTCCTTCGGCACGTCCGAGGAGTACATCGGCCGCGCCCTGCGCGACCTCGGCGTCGACCGCTCCAAGGTCGTGCTGGCATCGAAGGTCTTCTTCAACGAGGGAGGCCTTTCGGCGAAGGCCGTCGAACGCGAGATCGACGGGACGCTCTCGCGCCTGGGCACCGACTACCTCGACCTCTACATCATCCACCGCTACGACTACGACACCGACCCCGAGGAGACCATGGGGGCGCTCGACGCCCTGGTCCGCTCCGGCAAGGTGAGGGCGCTGGGGGCGAGCGAGATGTACGCCTACCAGCTCCAGAACCTCCAGCACGTGGCCGACGCCCACGGGTGGACCCGGTTCACCTCCATGCAGTGCCACTACAACCTGCTCTACCGCGAGGACGAGCGCGAGCTTATCCCCGTGTGCCGCCAGTACGGCATGGCGCTCACGCCCTACAGCCCCCTGGCCTCCGGCCACCTGACGCGCCCCACGTGGGACACCCGCTCGGTGCGCAGCGAGACCGACGCCACCATGCGCGGCAAGTACGACGCCGCCAAGGCCCAGGACATGCCCGTCGTGGGGCGTGTGGCCGAGGTGGCCGCCGACCACGGCGTCCCCATGGCCCAGGTGGCCCTGGCGTGGCTGTGGGCCCGCGGCGTGGAGAGCCCCATCGTGGGCTGCTCCAGGCCCTCGCGGGTGGACGATGCCTGCGCCGCCCTTGCAGTGGGGCTCACCCCGGAGGAGGTCGCCTACCTGGAGGAACCCTACACCGCCCACGAGCTCGTGGGACCCAAGGGGCGTCCGGACGAGAAGCCCCTGGCCGGCACCATGCTGGCGTCCGACATCTCGTAGACGCCCCGGAATCGTCGAACAGAGTCGAAAGGAACCGATCATGAGCAAGTCACTCGTCGCCTACTTCAGCTACGGCGGCCGCACCGCCGGCGTCGCCCGCCGCGTCGCCGCCGCTGCCGGCGCCGACCTCTTCGAGATCGTGCCCGAGCAGCCCTACACCGAGGCCGACGTGAACTGGCACGACAGGCACTCCCGCTGCACCCTCGAGGCCGACGACCCCCAGAGCCGCCCCGCGGTGTCCGACCGGGTGCCCGACATGGGCGCCTACGATGTTGTCTTCCTGGGCTTCCCCATCTGGTGGTACCGCGAGCCCAGCATCGTCGACAGCTTCCTCGACGGCTACGACCTCGACGGCAAGGTGATCGTGCCGTTCTGCACCTCCGGCGGGTCCACCGTGGCCAAGGCCGTGGGCTCCATCGCCGGAAACGCGCCGGGGGCCACGGTGCTCGAGGGCGCCACTCTGAACGGCGCCTCCGACGCGGCCGTCAACGCCCTGGTGGCCCAGGCCCACTGGGACCGCTGAGGACGGCGCCTGCGGGCGGGGCGCGGCCTGCCCGGTCCGCGTGGGGTACCCCGTTTTCACCCATGTGGCGGGACGGAAGACAGATTGTGTTCAGAGTATCGGGCGGCCCCTCCGGGGGCCGTCTTTGCGTAGCATGGGTGGCCACTGCCTACGGGCCGCAGCGCCCCCTTCGTAAGGAGAGCAGCCCATGGAGGCGTTCATCGACCAGTTCGGTTACCTTGCCGTCGGTGCCCTCATCCTCATCGAGAACGTGTTCCCGCCCATCCCGAGCGAGGTGATCCTGCCCCTCTCCGGCTTCGTCACCACCACGAGCCACCTCACCCTGCCCGGTGTGATCCTGGCCTCGACCGTGGGCTCCGTTCTCGGTGCCTTCCTGCTCTACGGCATCGGCCGCATGATCAGCCGCGAGGGCCTCGTCGCCTTCTTCGAGAGCCGCCCCCTGCGCCTCCTCGGGTTCAAGGGCTCCGACGTCGAGCGCGTGGTGGGCTGGTTCGAGACCCGTGGCCAGGTCTCGGTACTGCTCTGCCGGTTCGTCCCCGGTGTGCGCAGCCTCATCTCCATCCCGGCCGGCACCGCCCGCATGGGGCTCGTGCGCTTCACCCTCTACACCCTCGTGGGCTCGCTGCTCTGGAACGCCGTGCTCTGCACCCTGGGCGCCGCCGCCGGCGACGCCTGGCACGCCGTGTCGGGCTCGGTGGCCTGGGCCTCGGATGTGGTGAAGCTGGTCATCGCGGTCGTCCTCGCAGCGGGCGCCTGTTGGTGGCTCGTGCGCCGGGCCATCCCCGCCTGGCGCGCCGAGCGCGCCTAGCATCCCTTCCCCGCCCCTCCTCGCACCTGAACGCCGTTGAGGGCGACCCTCTCGCACCTGAACGCGCCTGGGGGCGGAGTCAGCGCACCTGAACGCGCCTGAGGGCGACTTTCGGCGCAGGACGGCGCTGGGGGTCGCCCTCATTCACGTTCAGGTACGGGGAGGGCTCGGCGTCGGTGTGCTCGTCAGCCGGGAGGCCCGTCCCGGATCGCACGGTCAATCGATTTAGAACAAAATGACGATATATTCGCAGAAGATTAACGAATACCCTCTCCGGGTACGACCGCAGTGCCGTCCGGAACCGGTTCCTGACGGGCCGTGTGACATCCAAGGTGTCCGACCAAGGTGATGGCGGTTCGACCGTTGATGGTGGGACAAAAGTGCCCGACCATTGGGACAGAAGTGTCCGGGTGTTGGGACGGTCTTGGGACATGACGGCCCCCTCCCGCGATGCCATGCGGGAGGGGGCCGTCGTCCAGGTCGTGGGGCACCGAGAGTGCCCGGGTGGTGGGACAAAAGTGCCCGACCATTGGGACACAAGTGTCCGGGTGGTGGGACAGGGGCGTCCCCTTAGGCGAAGTA
>CBCSOI010000031.1:0-10260 GCA_965141595.1 uncultured Atopobiaceae bacterium
TATGACGTGATTCTCTTTGCGACGGACCGCACCCACGACGCCTCCCCCGAGGAGCTCCGACGGGGCCTTCGCACGGCCCTCGCCAAGGCGGGTGTGGGGGCGCTCCGTGGAGATGAATAGGCGGAGTATTGCGGCGCGAATACTGCTGAAGATATTCTTGGGCTACCAGCGCTACATCTCTCCCCTGCTCCCCGCGTGCTGCATCTACCGGCCGACGTGCTCCCAATACGCCGTCGAGGCGGTCCAGCGCTACGGGGCCCTCAAGGGCGGGTGGCTGGCCGTGCGACGCATCTGCCGGTGCCACCCCTTCCACAAGGGTGGCTACGACCCGGTTCCCTGACCGCAACTATCTAAGGAATTACACCTATGTGGGAATGGTTCATCGGCTTTCTGACCCAGGTCCTGGCCGGCATCGCCGGTTTCTGCGGCGACTGGGGTCTCGCCATCATCCTGCTCACGTTCATCATCCGTATCCTGCTGACACCGCTCACCATCAAGTCGACCCGCTCGTCGGCCCAGATGCAGGTACTGCAGCCCCGCATGATGGAGATCCAGGAGCGCTACGCTGACGACCCCGTCCGCCAGCAGGAGGAGCTCCGCAAGATCTACTCCGAGCACAAGTTCAACCCCCTCGGTGGCTGCCTGCCCCTGTTCCTGCAGATGCCGGTCTTCTTCGCCCTCTTTACGGTGCTCAAGAACGTGCCTGCCGGTGCGCACTTCTACAACATCCTCCCCGCCCTCGACGGCTCCTGCGCGGGCGTGCTCGCCTCCGGAGGCATCGGTGCGGCCTGGGTGTACATCCTGCTCGACGTTCTCTTCGGCGTCCTGACCTTCCTGCCCATGTACCTCAACACCCGTAACTCCACGGCCGGGCAGCAGCAGTCCCAGACGCTCATCATGGGTGTGGTCATGGCCGGCATGATGATGTGGTTCGGCTGGACCGTGCCCGTCGGCGTGGTTCTCTACTACAACACCTCCGCCGCATGGGGCATCATCCAGCAGCTCTTCATCACCAACCGCATCATGGAGAAGTTCAAGAAGGAAGAGGAGGAGCGCCTGGCCAACGCTCCCGTTCAGGTGAACGTGGTGCGCAAAGAGAAGGCCCCCCGCCCCCGCAAGAAGTCCTAGATAGGGCCGAAGTCGTCTGAACGAGGCACGGGCGGAGCACCGTGCCTCGTTTTGTATCAGTGGAAGGAGATCCCATGGACCCCCAGGAAATCATGGACACCGAGGGCGAGGCCCTGGAGGAGGCCCTCGAGGCTGCCGTCGACTTCGAGGCGGTCAAGGCGCACTTCGTGGAGAACGGATCCATCGATGACGCCGAGGTGGATGCCGTGGCCGACCTCGCCGTGAGCTACCTGCGCCAGCTCCTGGCCTGCTTCGGAGAGCATGACGTGGTGATCGACGAGTACGAGGGCGACGAGGGAGAGCTCATCCTCGACGTCTCCCAGGGAGACCTTGCCATCCTCATCGGCCGCCACGGCCGCACCCTGGAGGCGCTCCAGCAGATCCTCTCCTCCCTCGTGAACAGACAGTTGGGCTTCCACTACCCGGTGGTCGTGGACATCGAGGGATACCGCGAGCGTCGCCGCCGCAAGGTCCGCGACATGGCCCGCCGTGCCGCCGACCGCGCCAAGCGTTCCGGGAAACCCGTGCCCCTCTCCCCTATGAGCGCCTACGAGCGCCGTCTCGTGCACATCGCGCTCCGTGACGACCCCGAGGTGTCCACGCACTCGGAGGGTGAGGACCCCGACCGATACGTGGTGGTGGAGCCCGCCGACGACACCGATAGGTAATTTGGTGCATACTTGGTCCAGCCCGCGTCTTTAAAGGAGAGCCCGCATCTCGGTGCGGGCTCTCCTTTTTCTATGGCAAGGTGGGGTCGGCACGACAGGCTTGGCTGTGCCAGATTTAGATGGTTCGTTGGTTCTTGGCAGGGAGTGTGCATCATGGAGAAGGACGCTGTCGGTGGCATGGATCGGGCCGTGCTCGACCGCAGGCTGGGTGAGCTCCTCGCCTCCCAAGGCCTCGCATGTACCGAGGCCCAGAGGGCGCTCCTGCTCGACCACCTCGCCCTGGTGCTTGAGAAGAACAAGGTCATGAACCTTACCCGTATCACCTCCCCCGGCGACGCCCTGGTACTCCACATCCTGGACTCACTCCTGCTGGAGGACGAGGTCGCCAAGACAGAGGGGGCTGTCCTGGATATCGGGACCGGTGCTGGCTACCCGGGTATCCCCCTAGCCGTCATGGAGGACCGCCCCTTCGTTCTCATGGACTCTGTGGGAAAGAAGGTCCGTGCCGGGGCGGAGTTCGTCGACGCCATGGGGCTCGAGGATGTGGGGACGACCCAGGAGCGGGCTGAGAGCTACGCCGTCGATCATCGCGGCGATTTCGGCGCGGTGGTCGCCCGTGCAGTGGCGCCGCTCGGTGTTTTGGTGGAGTATGCCCAGCCCCTCCTGTCCAAGCACGGGCGTCTCATCGTTTCGAAGGGGCGTCTCTCGGACGAGGAGTTCGAGTCCGGGCAGAAGACGGCGCAGAAGGTCGGGATGAGATTCGTTTCACGTGAAACGCTGAGCCTGCCTGACGACATGGGTCACCGGGAGATCGTCGTTTACGAGAAGGTCGGTCGCTCCTCGGTGCGACTTCCCCGTCCTGTGGGGGATGCGAAGAACAAACCCCTCGCATAAGAGTCATTAGCATGGTATTGCCCATTGCTGGCCGTCACTCCCCCGCCGGGTGTGACGGCCCGTTTCACGTGAAACTACCGACAATGCCGTGAGTCCCCATTGACTCGCGTTTCACGTGGAACATTATTTGAGGGCACCTGACGCCACCGGACCGCTCGGTGGCAGGATGTCATCGTGTTCCATGTGAAACGTCGTGATTTCCACCGTCCTCGTAGCTTCCTGTTTCACGTGGAACGTCGGGGCACCTGCCGTCTGTATACTTGCCGTAGTGAAGCGTTGGGGTCGCGGTAGACAGGAGGAGCGGTGCCGTATATGGAGGAAGAGCACAGCGGGCAGGAGCATTCGCCCGTGGTCTTGGCCATCATCAACCAGAAGGGCGGTGTGGGTAAGTCCACCACTGCCGTCAACCTCTCCGCAGCCCTTGGAGAGGCGGGCAAGAAGGTCCTCGTCGTAGACCTGGACCCGCAGGGAAACACCACGAGTGGCTATGGGATCGAGAAGGAGGACCTGACCAGTGACGTGTACGATGCACTGCTTCAGGACCACCCCATGGATGAGGCCATCGTGGGCACCGTCGAGGAGAACGTCTCCATCGTGCCGGCCACCATCCAGCTGGCTGGTGCCGAGATCGAGCTCGTGAGCCGCATGGCCCGCGAGTCCATCCTCAAGAACGCCCTCGACGAAGTGAAGGACAGCTACGACTTCGTCTTCATCGACTGTCCCCCGTCGCTCGGTCTGCTCACGCTGAACGCCCTCACGGCGGCCGACGGCCTGCTCATCCCCATCCAGTGCGAGTACTACGCGCTCGAGGGTGTCACCAAGCTCATGGAGACCACCTCCATGGTCCAGAAGAGCTTGAACCCGGACCTCGACATCTTCGGCGTTCTCATGACGATGTACGACAAGCGCACCACGCTCTCGAACCAGGTGGTGGCCGAGGTACGCCGCTTCTTTGGCGACCAGGTCTTCGAGACGGTGATCCCGCGTAGCGTCAAGTTGAGCGAGGCGCCGTCCTACGGTCTTCCCATCACCCAATACAACCCCACCAACAAGGGTGCCGTCGCATACACGGCCCTTGCCCAGGAGATGATCGACCGTGGCTAAGAAGACAGGTCTTGGAAAGGGCCTCAATGCCCTCATGGCGGAGTCTTCGGCCGAGGTGGGCAAGGAGACTGAGGCTACCCTCCCCATCTCCAAGATCAAACCCAATCCGGACCAGCCTCGCCAGAACTTCGACGAGGAGGCCCTTGAGCAGCTGGCCGACTCCATCCGGCAGCATGGCGTACTCCAACCCATCCTCGTGCGCAAGGTGGGGCGCGAGTACCAGATCATCGCCGGTGAGCGCCGTTATCAGGCGTCCAAGCTGGCGGGTCTCACGGAGGTTCCCGTACTCGTGCGTGAGGTGGACGATGATGCGGTCTTCTCCCTCGCCCTCATAGAGAACCTCCAACGCAGCGACCTCGACCCCATCGAGGAGGCCCGAGGCTACAAGCAGCTCATCGAGACCCAAGGCCTCACCCAGGAGGGGCTGGCGAAGATCCTCTCCAAGTCGAGGCCGGCCATCGCCAACGCCCTTCGACTGCTGGACCTCCCTGATGAGGTTCAAGTGCTTCTCTGTGAGCGACTGCTCACCCCGGGCCACGCCCGGGCCATCCTCGCCGTGCCGAGCGAGGAAGGGCGGATCAAGCTCGCCCGCAAGGTCGTTGAGGAGAGCCTGTCGGTGCGTCAGACAGAAACCCTCGCACCGTTGTTTTCTGGCACGGAATCGCCTAAGCCGACCCGACCGCCCGCGCCTCAGACCTTCAAACGTGCGGCCCGCCGCCTGCGTATGGCCCTCGATACCACCGTCAGGGTGAGGCAGAGCCGGGGAAAGAACCGCATCGAGATCGAGTTCAAGGACGAGGAGGACCTCAAGCGCCTCATGGGGCTCCTCGCCGCCAACGGAGAGGATGGTGCCCATGCGTAGGTCGCTTGGGATGTTCGTGGTGACCGGTGTGGTCGTGGGAGGGGCGGTGGCCGCCTTCATGGCGCTTCTGACCCCTCAAGCCCGGGAGAACCTGACCTCCACGGCCAAGCGGGCCGTGGAGGTGGGCCGTTCCATGGCTGAGCGTTTCTCCGGCGACCCCGGTGCCGCCCAGGATGCCGCCCGTCTTGAGGCCAACCGGGCCTGGATCGAGCGCCAGTGGGAGGAGGCCGGCTACTAGTCCCCTCCCCCACCGACCGTCATGGCCAAGGTCTGCACAAGGAACGGGCCCCTCCGTCAACTCGGCGGAGAGGCCCGTTCCTTTAGGCCGATGTCAGAGCGTCCTAACGAAGACGCTGCTTGAGTTGCCCGCAGGCGGCGTCGATGTCCGCACCGCGGCTGCGGCGTACGGTGGTCTCCACACCCACACCCTCGAGAACCTTCACGAAGCGGTCGATGCGCTCCTCGGACGAGGGCTTGAGCTTGGAGCCGGAGTGTTCGTTGAAGGGGATGAGGTTCACGTGGCAGAGGGTGCCGCGGCAGAAGTCGACGAGGGCATCCAGGTGCGGCTCGTCGTCGTTGACGCCGGCGATCATGGCGTACTCGTAGGTGGGGCGACGGTGGGTCTTCTCGGTGTAGTCCTTCATGACGTCGTGGAGGCGCTTCAGGCTGTGCTTCCTTACACCCGGCATGAGCAGGTTGCGGGTCTCGGGTACGGCGGAGTGCAGCGAGAGGGCCAGGCCGAACTGCTCGGGCTCGGAGGCGAAGCGGCGTATCTGCGGGACGATGCCACAGGTGGACACCGTGATGTGGCGGGCCCCGATGCCCAGGCCATCCTCGCTGTTCATGAGCCGCATGGCGGCGAGAGTCTCGTCGTAGTTGTTGAAGGGCTCGCCCTGGCCCATGAGGACCACGGAGGTCACGCGCTGACCGACGTCCTGGCCCACATGGGCGGCCTGGGCGTAGATCTCATCGGCCGTGAGGTTGCGGGTGAACCCGGCCTTTCCCGTGGCGCAGAAGCGGCAGCCCATACGGCAGCCGGCCTGGGTGGACACGCAGACGGCAAGGCGGTCGCCGTTGGGCATGCCCACGCACTCCACCGAAACGCCGTCGTCGAACGATAGCAGGTACTTTCGCGAGCCGTCCTGCGACTCCTGACGCGCGACCTCGGTCACGCCGCCCAGGGTGGCCACCTCGGCCAGCTGGGCGCGGAGGGCCTTGGACAGGTTGGTCATCTCGTCGAAGGAACGCACGTTCTTGTGGCGCACCCAGTCCTCCACCTGCTTGGCGCGGAAGGAGGGCTGGCCGATGGACTCCATGAAGGCCACGAGCTCGTCGTGGTCCATGGCGGTGAGGTTGGCCTTGGGGCCGCGCCTCACGGGGGCGGTGGTCTGGTCCGCGTTCTCGCGGCTTGGGCTTGTGGGCTGGGTTTTCTCGGGCATTCTGGCACCTGATCCTATGGGAGAGGGTGGGTGGAGTATCCTCGACTCCGGTACCTGCGTACCGTCTCAGTCTACCCGTTCACGCAAGCCCGATCGGAGCCCCTATGAGCAGCAACGACGTCACCAAATCCCATGTGTGCCTCCTGTGGGGCGGTTGGGCCGACGAACGCGACGTGAGCCACAGCTCCGCCGTCGCCGTGCAGGGTGCCCTCGCCGAGGCGGGCTTCGAGTCCGTGGACCTCGTCGACGCGGCAGACCCCGATCTGGGGGTCAGGCTCTCCACCGGCGGCTACGATGTGGCCTTCATCGCCATGCACGGCAAGTACGGTGAGGATGGCTGCATCCAGGGCATGCTCGAGGTGCTGCACATCCCCTACACCTTCTCCGGTGTGGCGGCCAGCGCCACGGCTGCCGACAAGGACCTCGCCAAGCTCGTGTACCGCGAGGCTGGCATCCCCTGCCCCGCCGGCATCTGCGTGGCCCGCGGCGAGGAGGTCGACCCCGAGGCCGTGGTGGCCGAGCTGGGCCTGCCCCTCTTCGTCAAGCCGGTGCTCAACGGCTCCAGCTACGGCGTCACCCGCGTGACCGAGGCCGGCCAGCTGGCAGATGCCATCGCGGTGGCCCACGAGTCGTCCGACCGCGCCCTCGTCGAGGAGTGCGTCACCGGAACCGAGATCACCGTGCCGGTCATCGGCAACAAGGAGCCCGAGGCCCTGCAGATCGTCGAGATCGTCACCGGCGCCGAGTTCTACGATCTCAAGGCCAAGTACGAGCCCAGCGAGCTTCACCACGTGATTCCCGCGCGTCTGGACCCTGCGGCCTACACGCGCGCCCAGGAGCTCGCCGTGGCCGCCCACAGGGCCCTCGGCTGCTCCGGTTGCTCCCGCAGCGACTTCATCGTCACCGATACCGGTGAGCCCGTGCTGCTCGAGACCAACACCATCCCCGGCATGACCGAGCGTTCCCTCCTGCCCGACAGCGCCCAGCGCTCCGGCATCTCCTTCCCCGAGCTGTGCCGCCGCTTCGTGGAGTGGGCCCTGGAGGAGGGCGCGGGTCGTCTCTAACGTCCCCCCCCGCCGTCAGAAGGAGCCCTGTGAGCACCACTTCCGAGCCCCGCATCGTCGACGACCTGCTCATGGCGGGCACGCCGGCGGCCGTCGCCGACCTGTACCGGTCCCTCGCCGACCGGGCGGCCGACCCTGCCTGCGACTTCGGCCCCATCGAGGAGGACGTCGTCGTCCTCGACACAGAGACCACGGGCCTGTCGTTCAGGGACTGCGAGCTCATCGAGGTTGCGGCGGCCCGTCTGAGCGGGCGTGAGGTCGTGGACCGCTTCGAGTCGTATGTGCGGCCCTCCAGGCCCATCCCGCCCGAGATCGAGGAGCTCACCGGCATCTCCAACGCCATGGTCGCGGATGCCCCGGGTGCCGAGGAGGTCGTGGCCCGACTCGCGGACTTCGTGGGCGGCTGTCCGGTCATCGCGCACAACGCCACGTTCGACCGTACGTTCGTGGAGAAGGTCCATGGGGGCTCCGAGGTCTCGGACCTCTGGATCGACTCCCTCGCCCTCTCCCGCATCGCCCTCCCCCGCCTCTCCAGCCACAGGCTGCAGGACCTCGCCCGCGTGTTCGGCTGCCCCTCGGTGTCCCATCGGGCCATGGCCGATGTCGAGGCCCTCGCCGGCATGTGGCGCGTCATCCTCTGTGGCCTCGCGGCGCTGCCCCCCGGCCTTGCGGGCCAGCTGGCCTCCATGCATCCGGAGGTCGAGTGGCCCTACCGTCCTCTCTTTACCTACATCGCCGGTGAGGAGGGCACGCAGGTGCCGTTCTCCCTGGTGCAGACCCGTCGCGCCCTCGTGCGCGCCCAGCGGACGCAGGTGAAGGTGGATGCCAAGGAGCGCTTCTGCGACCCGGTGACGGTGCCGGGCCGCGAGCTCGAGGCGGCCTTCGGCGGGGACGGCGTCGTGGGGTCGCTCTACGAGGAGTTCGAGCCCCGCCCCGCCCAGAGGGCCATGGCCCAGGCGGTCAACGAGGCGCTGGCCACCTCAGCCGACCTCGTGGTGGAGGCCGGCACCGGCGTGGGCAAGTCCATGGCCTACCTGCTGCCGCTCGCGCTGTTCGCCAAGGAGAACGGTGTGACCTGCGGAGTCGCCACCAAGACCAACGCCCTCACCGACCAGCTGGTCTCCCGCGAGCTCCCGCTTCTGGACGAGAACCTCCCCGGCGGTCTGCAATATATAAGCCTTAAGGGTTACGACCATTACCCGTGCCTGCGCAAGGTCGAGGCGGCCATGCTGCAGGACCTGCCGGTGGACCAGGTGAACGCCGCCGGGAGGTCCCGGAACACCATAGAATCCGACATGCTCACGGCCGTGGCCGTGACGCTCTCCGCCGCCTGCCAGACCCCTGAGGGCGACCTCGACTCCCTGGGCATCCGCTGGCGCAACGTGCCACGGCAGATGATGACCACCACCCCCGAGGAATGCCTGCACAACCGCTGCCCCTTCTTTGCCGAGGGCTGCCTGCTCCATGGTGCGCGCCGCAGGGCTGCCTCGGCGGACATCGTGGTGACCAACCACTCGCTGCTGCTTACCAACGTGGCGGCCGACCAGCGCATCCTCCCCCCTATCCGCCACTGGATGGTGGACGAGGCCCATGGGTTCGATGCCGAGGCCCGGCGCCAATGGGCGCTCGCGGTGGCCGCACCCGACGCCCGCAGGGCCTTCGAGACCTTGGGTGGCGTGCGTTCCGGCGCCATTCACAAGCTCATGGTCCAGGCCTCCGCCAGCGAGGCCGGCACACCGGTGGAGCGGGTGCTCACCAAGGGTTCCGCGTCGCTCGCCCGGGCCATGACGCTCTCGGCAGACTTCTTCGACGACCTCGTGCTCGTGGCCCAGGGCTGTGGGCGCCGTGGCGGCTACGACACCGTCACCCTGTGGATCGACGACAAAGTGCGGGCCACGGCCGAGTGGTCGCAGCTCGAGGAGAGCGGCCGTGCCTTCGAGGCGGCCCTGGAGGAGGCCGTGAGGCATCTCCAGGAGGCCTTGGCCCTCGCCCTCGAGGGTGTCCAAGACGCCTCCACGGAGATGAGCGACCCTCTCCGCACCCTCGGTGACCTGCGCCTCGCCCTCAAGACCGTGCTCGACGGCACCGACGACTCCTTCGTCTACTATCTCGAGGCGTCGTTCGCCAGGAACCGCCGGGGCGAGGAGCGCCTGGTGGCCGAGAAGCTCGACGTGGGAGCCGAGCTGGCAAGCCGCTGGTATCCGGAGACCAAGACCGTGGGGTACTGCTCGGCGACACTGGCCGTGGGGCAGGACTTCAGCCACTTCGAGCACGCCGTGGGTCTGGACTGCCTTGGCCCTGGAGCCTCGCGGAGCCTGCTCATCCCCTCCAGTTACGACTTCGACCGCAACATGGCCGTCGTGGTGGCCACCGATCTGCCTGACCCCTACTCCCGCGACTACCTCCCGGCCATGGCGGACGCCCTCGTGGCCATTCATGAGGCCATGGGAGGCTCCGTGCTCACACTCTTCACCAACCGTCGCGACATGGAGCAGCTCTATTCCATGGTCTCCCCCCGCCTGCGGGAAGCCGGCCTGGAGCTCGTGCAACAGACGAGGGGCGCAAACGTCCGCCGCCTACGTGAGAAGTTTGTGGGAGACGAGCAGCTTTCACTCTTTGCGCTCAAGTCGTTCTGGGAGGGCTTCGACGCTGCCGGTGACACCCTGCGGTGCGTGGTCATCCCCAAGCTGCCTTTTGCCAACCCCAACGATCCGTTGGTGAAGGAACGCGAGGCCCGTGACCCCCGGGCCTGGTGGCGCTACTCCCTGCCCGAGGCGGTGCTCGCCGTGAAGCAGGCCGCAGGAAGGCTCATCCGCTCCAGCCGCGACAAGGGTGTGCTGGTGCTTCTGGACAGTCGTCTCACCACGAAGCGCTACGGCCGTACGTTCATCAACTCGCTCCCCAGCTCCAACGTCACCCGTCTCGGTCAGGACAACCTCAAGGGGTTCATAGAGCTTTGGAGACGCAGTCACGAGGACTGACGCAGTATTGAGGTTTGCATACACGATATTGTTCTAAGGGCGAAGCGTTCCAAAACGTTCCACCCTTTTGCAAACGGTGATATTACGAGCTTGTGATAGCCGTTATATGCTCTGTGGTGA
>CBCSOI010000032.1:0-10238 GCA_965141595.1 uncultured Atopobiaceae bacterium
CCGACTCAGCGCCCGCCTCCCCGGGCGCGGGCGACCCGGAGCACCCCGTCGTCTTTGCCGACCCGGAGCTCGCGCTGGAGAAGACGGCCGAGAACCTCACCCGCGAGGACGACTGGTACCTCGGCGACACCGTGGGTTACAGGGTGGTGCTCTCGAACCGGAAGGACCTGAGCATGGGCTACGGTGCCGTGCTGGTGGACGTCATGAGCGACGGCCTCGCCCTCGACACCTCGTCGCTGGAGCTCACGCTCCCGGACGGCACCGTTCGGGAGCTCTCCATGGACGACGTGGAGTTCGACGCCGCGTCCAACACGCTGCGCGTCCCGGTGGGGGACCTCGCCGGCGGCGAGGCGGCGACCCTCACCTACCGGGCTGCGATCCGTGAGCCCTCGGTCCCGGGCAAGATCGTCAACAGCGTGTCCGCCACGGCGACCGGCGAGGGCGGCTCCGAGACCCCCGACAGGTCCGACGGTGCCGCCGACGTGCTGATCCCGCTCTCCTCGGCGACGCTGCCCGGCACGGGCGCGTCGGCCTCGGCGGCGGTCCTCTATCCGGTGAACGGTCGGTTCGGCCTGCTCGGCCGCATGGCCGACGAGCCGATGCTCCATGCGGCCCTGGCTGCTGCGGCGGCAGCCGTTGCCGTGGCGCTGGCGCTGGTGTGGAGGCGTCGACACGCATAGGCGCCGGGTGCCTCATCGCCTGACCTGTTGAGAGGGGGGGACGGGGTCGTTCTTATCGGCCCCGTCCCATTTTTCATGTGGCACCAAAAGAACCCGACCGGCGTGACGACGCACAGAAAGGCACTCAGTAAGAGCCTCTCGACACAAGTGCCCCTTACCGTGCGCCAGGTCGTTCGCCAAGGGCGCCTTGTTCCCCAAAAACCGTTCGCCAAGGGCCTTTTGCGTCGAGAGGGCCTTGGCGAACGCACGGCAAGGTCTCTTTGCGGCAACGCCCCCTTACTGTGCGGGCTTGCTGTGCGACGGTCGTCGTGTGACAGCAAAAGAGCCCGACCAAAGTGACAGCGGTTCGGCGATGAACGAGGTTGGGACAAAAGTGCCCGACCATCGGGACAAAAGTGCCCGGGTGTTGGGACGAAGGTTCAACCCTCGATGGGCATCGCAGGCGGTAAAGCTGCGGGGTCACATCCGCACGTCCGGGGTCATGCATCAAAGGGGGCGACCTCGCGGGCGGTGCCGTGCATCGCCAGATGCACGACACCGTTCGCGCGGAGTCGCCGTGATGCATGACCCCGGACTTCAGGTCGGGAAGGCCCCGCGGCGGCTAGATCTGGTGGACGAACAGCCCGCTCCGCAGCTTGGGCTCGAACCAGGTGGACTTGGGCGGCATGAGGCGGCCCTCGTCGGCCACGGCCATGAGCTCGTCCATGGAGGTGGGGTGGCAGGCGAAGGCCACACCCCCCTCGCCGGCCAGGCGCTCGAGCTCCGCGGTGCCCCGGTTGCCGCCCACGAAGTCCAGACGGGGGTCCTGGCGCGGGTCGGCGACGCCGAGCACCGGGCCGAGCACGCGGTCCTGCAGCACGGCCACGTCGAGCGCGTCGGCGGCGTCGGCCGCGTCGGTCTCGGCCGAGAGGCCCGCGGAGGGCGTCAACCGGTACCAGGACCCGCTGCAGTACATGCCGAAGGTGCCCGGCTCCGTCGGTGCCGCGTCGGCGGCGTCCACAGGCGCCACCTCGAAGCCCGCGTCGGCAACGGCGGACACGAGCCCCTCGGCACCCAGGCCGGCACGGTCGGCCACCACGCGGTTGTAGGCGAGGAGCTCGAGCTGGTCGGCCGGGAACAGCACTGCCATGACGGTGTCGGAGGCCGCCTCGCTGCCGGCGGGGGCGTCGCGGCCGGCCATGGCGCCGGAGCTCTCGCGCCGTTCCATGGCCACCCGCACGGCGGAGGCGGCGCGATGGTGGCCGTCTGCGATATAGGCGCCCGGGATCTCGGATGCGGCGTCGGCGAGCTCGCCGCGCAGACGACGGTCGTCCACACGCCACACGGTGTTGCGCACGCCCTGGGCGTCGACGAAGTCGTAGAGCGGCTCGCCCGCGCATACCGCCTCGACGGCGGCTGCCACGCGGTCGGCCCCCTGGGCGTCGGCGCGGTAGGCGAGGAACACGGGCCCTGTCTGCGCCGAGAGCGCCCGGATGTGGCGGACGCGCCCCAGCTCCTTCTCGCGGCGCGTGTTCTCATGGCGCCGCACGGCCCCGGCGACGAAGTCGTCCACGGCCACGCAGGCCACGAGGCCGGTCTGGGAGCGGCCGCCGTCCTGTTCGCGGTACACGTAGAACGTGGGCTCGTCGTCCCTGCGGTACACGCCCTCCCCGACCTGGCGGGCGAGGCGCCCGGCAGCCAGCGCGCAGGCCGCCTCGCCGTCGGGGTCGACGTCGTCCGCCACCCAGAGGCCGGGGACGTCGACGCCGAGGAACGAGAGGGGCTCGGCCTCCACGGCGCGCCGGGCCTCGTCGAGGTCCACCACGTCGTAGGGGAGGGCGGCCGTGCGTGCCGCCAGCTCGGGCGCGGGCCGCAGGGCGGCGAAGGGGTGGATGTGCATGGCGGGCTCCTATTTGATGACGCGCACGCGCCACATGTTGGGGATGGAGGAGAGGCGCTCGATGATGTCGGGCTCCAGGTGCTCGTCGGTGTCGAACATGGTGTAGGCGGCGCGGCCGGCGTTCTCGTTGGTCATGCGCTGCACGTTGGCGCTGGCGTCGGCCAGCACGGCGGTGATCTGGCCGATCATGTTGGGCACGTTGGCGTGCAGGCACGCGACGCGGCTTGCCCCGCGGCACACGCCCATGTGGCACGCCGGGTAGTTGACGGAGTTGGTGATGTTGCCGTTGTCCAGGTAGTCCACGAGCTCGTCCACGGCCATGCGGGCGCAGGAGGCCTCGGCCTCCACGGTGCCGGCGCCGGGGTGGGGCGTCACGTAGGTGTGGGGCATGTGGAGCGACTTGGGCGTGGCGAAGTCCGTGAAGAAGCGCTGCACCTGGCCCGACGCCAGCGCGGCCTCCATGGCGTCCTCGTCGATGACGTCCTCTCGGGCGTAGTTGAGCACCACGGCGCCGGGGTTGAGCAGGGAGAGCTGCCCGGCGCCGATCATGCCGATGGTGTCCTCCTTGCGGGGCACGTGCACCGTGAGGTAGTCGCAGCCGCGGCAGAGCTCGTCGAGGTCCTCCACCGGCGTGACGTCGCGGGAGAGCTGCCAGGCGTGGTCCACGGAGAGGTACGGGTCGTAGCCGCACACCTCCATACCGAGGTCCACACAGGCGTTGGCCACCTTGGAGCCCACGGCGCCCAGACCCACGACGCCGATCCTGCGGTCGGCAACCTCGCGGCCCACGAAGGCCTTCTTGGAGGCCTCGGCCTCGGCGTAGGCATCCGGGTCGTCCTCGTGCTCGCGGCACCAGCGCATGCCGCCGAGCACGTCGCGCGAACCCATGAGCAGCAGGCCCACCACGAGCTCCTTCACGGCGTTCGAGTTGGCGCCGGGGGTGTTGAAGACCACGACGCCCTGCTCGGCCAGGCGCTCGTGGGGGATGTTGTTGACGCCGGCGCCTGCCCGCGCGATGCAGCGGATGGAGTCGGGCACGTCCATGTCGTGGATGTCGGTGGAGCGCATGAGGATGGCGTCGGCGCCCTCGGCGGAGGCCACGATCTCGTAGCCCTCGGCGATGGTGGACAGGCCGTCCTTGACGATGTCGTCGATGATCTTGATGGTGCGCATGGGGTCTGGTCCTCTCGTGAGCGGTGTGCGGTGGCTGGGCGCCGGCCCGGACGGCCGGCTAGAAAGATCGCCCGGTCACCGAGAGCTCGAAGGACTCCATGAAGGCCACGAGGTCGCGGACGGCCTCGATGTCCACGGCGTTGTAGATGGAGGCGCGGATGCCGCCCACGAGGCGGTGCCCGGCGAGTCCCACGAGGCCCTCCCCGGCCGCACGTTCCACGAACTCGCGCTCGAGCTCGGGCGTGGGGAGGCGGAACGTCACGTTGGCGACGGAGCGCGACGAGGGCACGGCGCAGCCGAGGTAGAGGTCGGAGCGGTCGATGGCGCCGTAGAGCAGCGCGGCCTTCTCGGCGTTGCGCTCGCCCATGGCCTCGAGGCCGCCCGTGCCGCGCACCCAGTCGAACACCTTGCCGCAGAGGTAGATGCCGAAGGTGTTGGGGGTGTTGAGCATGGAGCCCCGGGCCAGCTGGGCGGAGAGGTCGAGGTAGGTGGGGCAGACGCCCAGCGCCGGACCCTCCTCCACGAGCGAGCGGTCCACGACGAGCACGCACACGCCCGAGGGGCCGGCGTTCTTCTGGGCGCCGGCGAACAGCAGGCCGTAGTCGGTCACGTCCAGCGGGAACGAGAGGAAGCACGAGGAGACGTCCGCCACGAGCGGCGTGCCCCCGCAGTCGGGGAGCTCGTGGAACATGGTGCCGTAGATGGTGTTGTTCTGGCAGATGTAGCCGTAGTCCATGCCGGCGAAGGCCTCGGGGGCCGGGAGATCCGGGATGCGGTCGAAGCCGGTGGGCTCGCTCGTGGCCAGGATCTCGGCGCTGCCGTACTTGGCGGCCTCCTCGGCGGCGACCTTGGCGAAGTGGCCGCTCACGATGTGCCCGGCGCGGCCGCGGCGCATGAGGTTCATGGGGATGCCCGCGAACTCGAGCGTGGCGCCGCCCTGCAGGAAGAGCACGCCGTAGGAGTCGGGGATGCCCAGCACGTCGCGGAGCGACGCCTCGGCGGCGTCGATGACGCGCCGGTAGGCGGCGGAGCGGTGGCTCATCTCGAGCACGGACATGCCGGTGCCGGCGAAGTCCATGAACTCCGCCTGGGCGGAGCGGAGGACGTCCTCGGGCATCTGGGCGGGGCCTGCCGAGAAGTTGCGCGGTCGGACCATGGGGCATCTCCCAACGTCGCCGGACAGACGCTAAGAGCATAGCCCGGGCCCCGGCGGCGCGGCCGGCCCTGACACCGGGTGGTAACGAGGGGCCGCGGCCGCTGCGCTATGCTTGGGGAAGTTTGAAAGGAGCCCCGCCCATGCCGTTCGCCCCCGACATCGACCCCGCGGCCTTCTCCGCAGCCCCCGCCGTCTTCTTCGACTTCGACGGCACCCTCGCGAACACCGTCGACTCCATCCGCGCCACGGGACGCCGCGCCCTCATGGACTTCGGCCTCACCGAGGAGGAGGTGGGCGACGTCAACCGCATCATCGGCCCGGCGTTCCCTGGTGCCTTCTCCGAGGTCTACGGCCTGTCCGAGGAGGATGCCGTGTGGGTCACGGCCCGCTACCGCGAGCTCTACCGCGAGCAGGGCCCCGAGGCCTGCGCGCCCTACCCGGGCATCGTGGGCCTCCTCGACGCCCTGCGCGCACAGGGGCGCACGGTCGCGGTGGTCACCTGCAAGCAGACCGTGCTCGCGTCGGCGGCCGCGGAGGCCCACGGCTACCTCGACCGGTTCGAGCGCGTGGTGGGCAAGCCCGACGACTCGCCGGTAACCAAGGCCGAGCTCGTGGCCCGGGCCCTCTCGGAGCTGGGGTTCGGGCCGTCCCAGGCCGTCATGGTGGGGGACCGGCACAACGACATGGAGGGCGCCCGCGCCAACGGCGTCCTCGCCTTGGGCGTGGCCTACGGCGCCGGGACCGCCGGCGAGCTCTGGGACGCCGGTGCGCAGTGCGTCGTCGACTCCGTGGGCGGCCTGTCCGACGTTTTGCTCGGGCGGGGGACGGGTACGCTTCTTTGAACAGGTCGTATGACGGCAGAAGGAGAGGACCATGGCAGACGATCAGAAGAACCCCATCGAGGGCCTGGGCGACATCGCCCACAACGTGTTCCTGGCGGGCGTCGGGGCCGCGGCCATCGTCGGCGAGAAGGCCGGCCAGGTGGTCGACGACCTCGTCAAGAAGGGCGAGCTCACCGTCCAGCAGGGCAAGGTGGTGAACGAGGAGCTCAGCCAGAAGGCCGCCGGCGTGGTCAACGAGACCACCGAGAACCTCATCAAGAGCCACCTCAAGAACATGACGCCCGAGCAGCGCGCCGAGTTCGTGGCCAACGTGCGCTCCATGGCCGACGACATCGAGGCCGAGGCCGACGAGGCCGCGGCCGACGCCGACGAGGCCTCCGAGGCCGTGGAGGCCGACGCCATCGAGGTCGACGAGGACTAAGGGACCCATGGCGGAGGACTCGAGGAAGATCTCGCTGGATGCCGAGCAGGTCGACGCCGACCTCTCGGCATCCGGCTCACAGGAGGTCGTGATCGGCCTCTTCGGCGAGCGCGTGGTGGGCACCGGCGACCTGTCGGCCCGCTCGCGCCACCGCCGCCTGCGCGAGATCTTCGCCATCCTGCGCCGCTACGACATCCTCCGGGGCCTCACGCCCCAGAAGCTCGTGGCCATGCTGGAGGACCTGGGCCCCACCTTCGTGAAGGCCGGCCAGATCCTCTCCATGCGCTCGGAGATCCTCCCCGAGAGCTTCTGCCGCGAGTTGGAGAAGCTCCGCACCGACGTGGAGCCCATGAGCTACCAGACGGTGGTGGAGGTGCTCGAGCACGAGTACGGGCGCCCGGTGGGGGAGGTCTTCTCACACATCGACGAGACGCCCCTCGGCAGCGCCTCCATCGCCCAGGTGCACCGCGCCATCCTCGTGACCGGCGAGGATGTGGCCGTGAAGGTGCAGCGCCCCCGGGTGCGCGAGGTCATGGGCCAGGACATCGAGATCATGCGCACCGTGGTGCGGCACGTGTCGCCGTTCATGGGCGGGGACCAGTTCCTCGACCTCAAGGCCGTGGTGGGCGAGCTCTGGGACAGCTTCAACGAGGAGACGGACTTTCTCGTGGAGGCGCGGAACCTCAGGGAGTTCCGGGCCGACAACGCCTCGGTGCGCTACGTCACGGCGCCCGCGCCCCACATGCGCCTGTGCACGGCCCACGTGCTCGTGATGGACTACGTGGCCGGCCCCACGATCTCCAGGCCCAAGGAGATCGAGGCCGAGGGCTACGACCTCGTGGAGATCGGCACCAAGCTCGTGGAGAACTACGCCAAGCAGGTCCTCGACGACGGCTTCTTCCACGCCGACCCGCACCCCGGCAACATCATGGTGGCAGACCGCAGGATCGTGTTCATCGACTGGGGCATGGCGGGCCACCTCTCCACCTACTACCGCGGCATCCTGCGCTCCATGCTCATGGCCGTGGCCGAGCACAGCTCGCCCAAGCTCAAGCAGGGGCTCCTCGAGCTCTCCGAGAACCGCGCGAGCGGGGCCGACATCGACCACGGCGCGCTCCTCGCCGAGCTCGACGCCATCGTGGACACGTACGGGTCCATGAGCCTCGAGGAGCTCAACCTGGGGCAGTTCCTCTCGGACCTCATCCAGCTGGCGCGCACCTACTCCATCGAGCTGCCGGGCGCCATGACCATGATCGCCCGCGGGCTCGTGACGCTCGAGGGCGTGGTAGACGAGTTCCTCCCCGGGGTCTCCATGATCGAGATCGTGGAGAACCACGTGCGCGACAGCCAGGACCTGCGCTCCCTGGCCAAGGAGGAGGCCGAGACGCTGGCGCTCGAGAGCCACAAGGCGCTCCACGGCACCCTCGAGGCGCTCTCCCAGGCAGGCCTCGTCACCGACATGCTCACCCGCGGTCAGCTCAAGCTCAACCTGGACTTCTCCGGGTCCCAGGACCCCATCGAGGACCTCTCGCACATCGCGGACCGCCTCACCCTCGGCATCATCATCGCGGGCCTGCTCGTGGGCAGCTCCATCATCTACTTCGCCGGTGCGAGCTTCACGGTCCTGGGCGTGCCGCTGCTTGGCTTCCTCGGGTACGTGCTGGCCATATCGCTCTCCATCTACATGGTCCACGACATCCTCAAGCACGACCGCAAGCGCAAACGGTAGGATTTTGCTGTCGGCATCGACGTGCGTCGTTGCCCGGTGCAGGGTCGTCTGAAGGGCAATCTCTCTCCCATGGCTAGGAAACGCCTCGTCTTTGTGTACGTCTTGAACATCCTCGCCGCCTTCGCGGTGGTGATGCTCCACGTCTCCCTCGACGTCTTCTCGCCCCAGGCCGGCGGCGACCCGCGGTGGTTCACCTCGTTTCTGCTGCAGGCCGCCTTCATCTTTGCCGTGCCCGTGTTCTTCGCCGTGAGCGGCATGAACCTCCTGGGGTATCGGGAGAAGTACGACACGCGCACGTTCTTCTTCAAGCGGGTGCGCCGGGTGGGCGTGGTGCTCGTCTTCGGCAGCGCCGTGTGCTACCTGGCATACGGGCTGTTCCCCGACGACTTCTGGGGCGCGTCCGGTTCCACCCTCTCGCCCAAGGGCTTCCTCAAGGGGCTGCTCTCCAACTCGATCAACGACACCTACTGGTTCCTCTACACCATCATCTACCTGTATGTTCTCACCCCGTTGCTGTCCCTGGCGGCCGGCCGCCGGCGCCTGCTCGGGTACGTGATGGGCTGCTGTGCTGTGGCGTCGGTGCTCATCCCCCTGGCGGCCGCCCTGGGCTTCGACCGCTCCTACCTCGACCCGCTCTTCGGTTGGGCGGCCTTCGCCAACGTGGCGCTGCTCTACTACGTGGGAGGCTTCTATCTGTCCCGCTACGTGCGCCGGCCGGAGGGGTTCCCCGTCCCGTGGCAGGCCTCCCTCGCCCTCTACGCCGTCTCCACCGTCGCCATGGCGCTGGTCTCGGCCGCCTCCAACGGGTTCGTGGGCTTCGACGCGGTGCCGGGCGCCTACGACCCCTACTGGGTCTCAATCGCCTCCCCGCTCTGCGTGGTGCAGGCCGCCTCGGTCTTCATGGCGGCCATGGCCCTGGAGCCACGCCTCTCCCGGGTGGGCGCCCGCGGGCTCGGGGTGCTCTCCCGTGTCTCCGGTGCGTCCCTCGGTGTCTACCTCGTCCAGATGCCCGTCATCAACTGGATCGGCCTCAGGCTCACCTGGCCGGGGTACGGGTGGCTGCAGCACACGGTCGTGCGCGGTGTCGTCGTGTTCGCCGTGGCGCTCGCCGTCTCCCTCGTGTGGTGTGCGGTCTGGGGGTCCCTCAAAGGGGCCGTCGGCCGCCGCGTCCCGGCGGGGAGGTAGGCCGTGGTCCCGTTCGTCCTGGCGTTCCTCCTGTCCCTCGCCCTGCTCGTCGTGCCCGGCCTCCTAATCTGCGCCTCCCTCGGCATGGGTTGGCGGGCCTCTGTCTGCGTGGCCCCGGGGCCGAGCCTGTTCCTCTATTTCGCCGTGAGCGTCGTCCTGGGTGCCACGTCCGTCGACGGCCTCCTGCCCCTGGCAGTCGGCGTCGGGGGCGCGGCCGTCGTCGTGTCTGCCGTCACCTGGGCGGTGCGGGCGAGGACCGGGCGGGCCCTCTTCGTCGAGCAGCCGTCCGCGTGGGTCATGGCCCTCTACGTGGCCGTGGGCTGCGTGCTCTTCGCCTTCCTGTTCCTTCGCAACGCGGGCGGGTTCGACTGGTTCCTCCAGTACAACGACAACTCCGCCCACCTCACGAGGATCCGGGCCATGGTCGACGGCTCCACGTCATCCCCCCTGCGGTCCATGATGTACGGCTCCAACGTGCTCGCCAACCAGTCGCCCCTACCTGCCGCCGCCTCCGGGCACTCGGCTCCCGCCTCGTTCTACCCGGTGGCCTACCACAACGTGGCCGCCCTGGTGCTCGCCACTGGGGTCGCCCCCATCGCCGCGGTTCAGAACGCCGTCAATGCGGCCTTCACCGCCGCCGTCTACCCCCTGGGGGTGTGCGCTCTCGTGGCGCAGGTGACCCGAGGGGACGGCCGGGCCGTCCTTATGGGCTCCGTCGCGTGCGGGGCGAGCTACGCCTTCCCGCTGCGGGCCCTCGTCATCCACCAGAACTACCCCAACGTGGCGGCCTTCTGCTGCATTCCGCTGGTGGCGACCCTCATGGTCGACGCCTTCCCGGTGGACGACGACGCGGGGGAGGGCGACCCCGTCGCGGCCGTCTCCGCGGTGCCCCTGCTGCTCTGGCTTGTCTCCCTGCTGGGCCTTGTGGACCTCCACCCGAACGCCGCCATCGTCTGCGCCATGGTGGGTGGCTGCTACCTCATGGGCCGGGTCATCCCCGCATGGGCGCGCACGCTTCCGCGGCGGGCGACCTCGGTCCTTCTGGCCGTGGGGGCCGAGGTCGGGGCCCTCGTAGTCTGCCTGAGCCTCTGGCTCGTCTGCCTCGTCTCGCCGGTCTTCGAGTCGACCGTGGGCTTCCTCTGGTCGTGGACCGTCCCCGCCTCTGACGCCGTG
>CBCSOI010000033.1:0-10152 GCA_965141595.1 uncultured Atopobiaceae bacterium
GAGTCGGGGGCGGCCAGGGTCACCAGGACGCGCACACCGGGGCCCTCGGGCTTGAAGAAGACCGGCTCGCGCATGACCGTGACGGCCAGCTGGGTCTTGAGTGCGCCCTGCTCGGGGCGGGCGTGGAGAAGGGCGAGGTCGGGGCAGATGACGAAGTACGGGCCGAACTCGCCGGCGTTGTCGATGATGCCCTGGATGTAGCGCTCCTCGACGTAACCGCCGTCCACGAGGGGCGTCACCGCGACGGTGATGGCCTCCTCCCAGGAGTCGGCCCCCTCCCAGATCTGAACGTTCTCGCGCTTGAGCATGGACTCGATTGCGTTGGCCATGGCGCCCCTTTCCTCTTCAGCGGGCTTGTGGGTACTTCGGACAGCCCTGACAATGACAGGTATTCCTAGGTTCTTCCTGATTCTTCCTGTTTCTTCCTATGAACGGTCGTTTTTCGGCGATGAGCGGTAGGGAAACCGGGAACAAACTGGAAACACGAGGAAGTTCATACTAGATTCGTCAGAAAAGAAGCCGTGTTTCTGACCATCTACCTGAGACGGACCGAGGAGCCCCCGTGTTTCCGAGAGAGCGCCGCCGAGCCATAGCCGAATACATAGACGCCCAGGGCCACGCTACCGTGGAGGAGCTGGCCCAACGCTTCGACGTCTCGGTGGACAGTATCCGGAAGGACCTCAAGGTGCTGGTGGGCGAGGGCAAGTGCAAGCGCGAGTACGGCGGCGCCACCCGCATCGAGCACGAGAGGTCCGAGGCCCAGATGCTCCAGGAGGCCCTGGAGGAGGCCGCCGTGAAGGACGAGGAGCGGAGCCGACGGGCCGTGGCCGCCCGCGCCTACATGGAGATCAGCGACGGCGACGCCATCTTCCTCGACGTCTCGCGCACGTGCCTCTACATCGCGGAGCTGCTCGCCGCAGGCGACAAGCGCTGCATCGTGACCACCAACATGATCGACATCCCCACGGTGCTGGCCAAGAACCCCAAGGTCACCGCCCTCGCCACCGGCGGCTACCTCTCCCCCGACATGCGCGGGTTCACGGGCCCCACCACCATCAGCCTCCTGGAGCCGCTGCTCTTCGAGAAGGCGTTCATATCGTGCTCGAGCATCTCGGTGCAGAAGCGCGCCGTCATGGCCGACGTCATGGACGACGGCCTCGTGAAGCAGCGCGCCATCGCCAACGCCACCTACGAGTTCCTGCTGGCGGAGCAGTGGAAGTTCTCCAGCCGTGCCGGCTACCGGTTCGCCTCCATCACCGACTTCACGGCCGTCATCACCGACTGCACCGACGTGGCCCTGCTCGGCCAGATCGCGTCCATGGGGATACCCACGCTCTGCTAGGGGTGGGCGGGACGCCGTCACTTTGGTCGGGCTCGTCCGCTGTCACATGAGGGGAAATCGCGATCGGTCCTCATCTCCTGAGGGGAAATCGCGATTTACCCTCCCTTGACCGGCAAAGAGCGAGGAGGAATCTCGATTTCCCCTTACCACGGGACCGGAAATGAGGGGAGATCGCGATTTCCCTCCGCCACGCCCGGCTCTCGGCACACCCGGCACGAGGAACGTGGCGGACGCACCCGTCCCCATCGTCACGCACCGCAGCACGGCAAAGGCCCCCGGCCGCAGGTTCTCCCTGCGACCGGGGGCCTCGTCGAAGCGCGGGCCTCTGTCGCCGTTGCCTAGTCCTCCAGGGCGGCGAGGATCCTCTTGCCCAGCTCGTCGTACTCCTCGGGGGTGAGGGACACGCGACCGGGGTTCATGGCAAAGACATCGCCCCACTCGTACTCGTCGTTCTCGTACTTGGGCACCAGGTGGAAGTGCAGGTGGTGCATCAGGTCGCCGTAGGCGCCGAAGTTGATCTTCTGCGGGGCGAAGGCCTTGTGGAGGGCGGCGGCCACGCGGCGGACGTCGGCCATGTAGGCCAGGGCCTCGTCCTCGGTGAGGTCGGAGATGTCGTCAACGTGCTGCTTGGCGGCCACGATCACGCGGCCCGGGTGGCTCTGCTCCTTGAACAGGATGAGGTTGGAGTTCTCGAGCTCGGCCAAGGGGATGCCGTAGGCGTCCATGAGGCTGGGGTCGTCCCAGGCCATGCAGTAGGCGCACTTCTCGTCTTTCATGGGGACCTCCTTACGGGGTTGGTTGCGAGGGGTCGAACGTGGGAGGGACGGGGACGGCGGCACGGGGCCGGGGCCTCCCCTACTCCGCCCGGGCGCCGGCGTGGGCGGCCTTGAGACGGGCCACCTTGGAGCGGTGGGCGTTGAGGACCAGGGCGTCCACCAAGCCCACGACGCCGAAGCAGGCCATGACCACAAGCACCGTGGCCAGGGAGCCCACGGCCTGGAGCAGCACGCCGGAGCCGATGGAGCCCACGAGGGCGGCGAAGATGCCGTAGGAGTTCACGATGGCCAGGTTCTCGGCGAAGTTGGCCTGGCCCCACACCTTGCGCACCACGAAGGCCATGGTGACGATGACCGCGCCCCAGGCGAGGCCGGTGACCAGGCATCCCGCCACCTGGACGGCGATGGAGCCGGTGACCTGGGCCGCCAGCATGATCAGCGCACCGGCGATGGAGAGGCAGGCGGTGCCCACCATGAACGGGGCGCGGCCGATGCGGTCGAGCAGGGTACCGCCGATGAGGCGCCCGAGGCCGCTGCCGATGTTGACGAAGCCGATGACGAAGGCGGCGGTGACGGCGTCGGCGCCCAGGCTCGTGGGAAACTCGCGGCCGATGCCGGTGGTGGCCATGCCCACGGCGCCGAGCAGGAACATCCACAGGTAGAAGAGGTAGAACGTGGGGTCGCGGAAGAGCCCCGACGTGGGCACGTCCTGGGTGCCGGCGGCGTTGCCGGCATTGTCGCCCGCAGCCTTGGAGGCGGGCAGCGCGGCGGCCTCCTCGGGGGTGGGCATGTGGATCACGATGGAGCTCGCGAACACGAGGGCCGAGAAGATCACGGCCATGGCCACGAACACGATGCGCCAGTCGGTCACGGCGTAGAGCTGGGTGAGCACGGGGCCGAGGACGAAGCCGCCCAAGCCGTAACCCATGAGGCAGATGCCCTGGGCCATGCCGGTCTTGTCGGGGAACCAGGCCGTGACGGTGGGGACGATGACGTTGTAGACGAAGCCGATGCCCACCGAGGCCACGATGCCGTAGGTGAGCCACACCATCGGCAGGCTGGAGGCACCGTCGGCGAAGGCGGAGCCCACGAAGCCCACGAGCAGGAACGCGATGGCCACGGTCATGACGAACCGCACGTCGTGACGCTTGAGGAGCTTGCCGGCCACGAGGTTGCCCACGGTGAAGGCGATCATGGACAGGGCGAAGATGACGGTCATGCCCGAGACGGACCAGCCGAACTGGGCCTTGAGGGGCGCCATGACCACGGAGTAGCCGTAGATGAGGCCGAGGAACAGCAGGGTGACGGTGCCCACGACCAGGATGGGGATGCGCTTGCGCATGGGTCCTCCTCGGGGTTAGTCCAGGTGGTTGACGGGGTAGCGGATGGGCTCGCCGATGGCGAAGGCGACGGCCTCCTCGGCCACCTTGGTGTTGAGCTCGTCGGCGGCCTCCTCGGAGTACCAGGCCATGTGCGGCGTGACGAGGAGGTTCTCATGGGCGAACAGCGGGTTGCCGGGGGCCACGGGCTCGTTCTCCATGCAGTCGAGGGCGGCGCCGGCGATCTGGCCCTCGGTGAGGGCGACGTCGAGGTCGGCCTCGTTGACGATGCCGCCGCGAGCCACGTTGATGAGGTAGGCGGTGTCCTTCATGCGGGCGAAGGCGTCCTTGTTGAACATGTCCATGGCGTGCTCGGGCGGGCAGTGCACCGAGATGACGTCGGAGCGCTCCATGAGGTCGTCGAGGTCGACCTGCTCCACGAAGGAGAACTCCTCGCCGGGGGTGAAGTAGGGGTCGTAACCGATGACCTTCATGCCCAGGGCGTGGGCGCGCTTGGCGAACTCGCGGCCGATGCGGCCGAGGCCGATGACGCCGCAGGTGAGCTCGGAGAGGCGGTGCACCGGCACCGAGCGGGCGTAGTCCCAGCCCTCGGTCTTGGTGTACTCGTTCATGAGGACCACCTTGCGCAGGAGGGCCATCATGAGGGCGATGGCCTGGTCGGCCACCTCGTTCATGCCGTAGTCGGGCACGTTCTCCACCTGCACGCCGTGCTCGGTGCAGGCCTCGACGTCCACGTTGTTGACGCCCACGCCGTAACGGACCACGAGCTTGAGGTTGGGCAGCGCCTCCACGACGCGGCGCGTGATGGGCGCGTACTGATTGAGGAAGATCTCGCCGTCGGCGCAGCGCTCGATGACGTCGTCCTCGGTGACGCACTGCTCGAGGCGGAAGGGCACGCCGGCCTCCTCCAGGATGCGGCGCTCGGTGTCGATGTCGGCGTGATCGTTGTCGGTGATGATGACCTGCATGGTCCAGGGGCTCCTTCCGGGGGCTTGTTCAGGGGTGCTTACTTGACGAGGTAGCCGCCGTCGACGGGGATGACCGCGCCGTTGAGGTAGTCGGAGGCGGCGGAGGCCAGGAAGATTGCGGCGCCCTTCATGTCGTCGCCGGTGCCCCAGCGGTGGGCCGGGATGCGGTCGGTGATCTCCTTGAAGCGCGGGTTCTCGGGGTCGGTGAGGGCGGTGTTCATGTCGGTGGCCATGTAGCCGGGGGCGATGGCGTTGACGTTGATGCCCTTGGAGGCCCACTCGTTGCAGAGGGCCTTGGTGAGCTGCGCCACGGCACCCTTGGAGGCGGCGTAGGCCGGGACGGTGAAGCCGCCGAAGAAGGAGAGCATGGAGGCGAGGTTGATGATCTTGCCGTGGCCCTGGGCGATGAAGGTGTTGCCGGCCAGCTGGCAGAGCTCGAACGTGGCGTTGAGGTTCACGTTGATGACCCAGTCCCAATCCTCGAAGGGGAACTCCTCAGAGGGGTGGCGGGACTGCACGCCGGCGCAGTTGACGAGGATGTCGAGGCCGTCCATGGCAGCCACGGCCTCGTCGTAGGCCTCCTTGCACGCCACGCG
Source organism: uncultured Atopobiaceae bacterium (assembly GCA_965141595.1). Taxonomy (GTDB): domain Bacteria; phylum Actinomycetota; class Coriobacteriia; order Coriobacteriales; family Atopobiaceae; genus Granulimonas. The sequence goes on from CBCSOI010000033.1 coordinate 5,023, forward strand.
GTCGCCGATGTCCACGATGATGCCGCAGCAGTCGAAGCCCTTCTTGCAGAACTCGTCGGCCACGGTCTTGGCGGACTCGCCGGTGCCGAAGATGGTGACGGAGGCGCCGGCCTCCATGAGGCCCTCGGCGATGCCGCGGCCAAGACCGCGGGTGCCTCCGGTGACGATGGCCTTCTTGCCGGTGAGATCGAAAAGGGAAGTCATCTGTTCCTCCTCTGGGGTCGCGGGCCTGTGTCGGCCAAGCCCGGTGTCTGGTTATATATTTCTATGAATGTCCCCTTAGGTGTAGTTCAGACGGCAGACGGTATATTTCCCTCCGTGGACGGTAGTTCGAGCTCTATTTCAATCTAATTTATAGATGCTGGACAGTTCCTAGCATCTACGTCATTTCAACTGTGGTTTTATGGGCTTCTCATCGCGCTTCTTTTCAGGTTGTTCTCACGCGATAACGTTCACAGAAAAATGAGGGGCCTTTGGCAAAAAACCGCGATTCTCGTCCCCATCGCTCCCCATGAGTGGAAATATATAAGCGCTGAGCCCAGAGGGGCACCTATGCGAAAGGAGTCGCACCATGTCCGACAAGGTCCTGCTCGTGGGTGAGCCCATGGGCCTGTTCATCGCCGACAACCCCGGCCCGCTCGACTCGGTGGGCAGCTACACGTTCGCCGTGGCCGGGGCCGAGTTCAACGTTGCCGTGGGCCTCACCCGCCTGGGGCACGAGGCGGCCTTCCTCACCAAGCTCGGCCCCGACCCCTTCGGGGCCCGCATCGTCAAGTCCATGGACGAGATCGGCATCGACACCAAGATGGTGGTCAGGACCGACGAGCGCAACACGGGCTTCATGCTCAAGAGCCAGGTGACCGAGGGCGACCCCGAGATCTACTACTTCCGCGCAGGCTCCGCCGCCAGCACCCTCTCCCCCGAGGACCTCGCCGGCATCGACCTGTCCGAGTGCGCCATGGTGCACCTCACCGGCATCCTGCCGGCCCTCTCCGACCCCTGCCGCGCCGCCACCCTCGACCTCATGGGCAAGGCCCGAGACGCCGGCGTGACCGTGTCGTTCGACTGCAACCTGCGCCCGCAGCTCTGGCCCGACACCCGGACCATGGTCGAGACCACCAACGCCCTGGCGGCGCTGTCCGACATCTTCCTGCCCGGCATCAACGAGTGCGCGGTGCTCCTCGGCACCCGCGACGAGCGCGAGGCCGCGGCCCGCTACCTCGAGGCCGGCTCCAAGCTCGTGGTGGTGAAGCTGGGGGCCGACGGCGCCTACTACGCCTGCGAGGACGGGCGCGAGGGCTATGTGCCCGGCTTCCGCGTGGACGAGATCGTGGACACCGTGGGCGCCGGCGACGGCTTCGCGGCCGGCGTCATCTCGGCCCTGCTCGAGGGCCAGGACGTTGAGCAGGCCGTCACGCGCGGCTGCGCCATCGGCGCCATCCAGCTCACCAGCCGCGGCGACAACGAGGGGCTGCCCACCCGCGAGCAGCTCGACGCCTTCATGGCCGACCCGGCCCACACCCCCGTCAAGGAGTAAGCATGTACAAGGACAACCCCGCAGTCACCGCCGTGCTCGACCGGTTCGAGCAGATCGGCATCATCCCCGTCATCACCATCGACAACCCGGAGTTCGCCGTGCCCCTGGGCCGCGCCCTCGTGGCCGGCGGACTGCCCGCGGCCGAGGTCACGTTCCGCACGCCCTGCGCCGCCGAGTGCATCCGCCGCATGGCAGAGGAGGTGCCCGACCTGCTCGTGGGCGCCGGCACCGTCATCGACGTGCCCACCACCGAGGCCGCCGTGGAGGCCGGCGCCAAGTTCATCGTGAGCCCGGGCATCGCCGAGGACTCCGTGCGCTGGTGCGTGCGCCACGAGGTCCCCGTGGTTCCGGGCCTCGCCACCCCGAGCGAGGTCGTGCGCGCCATCGACCTGGGCGTGGACCATGTGAAGCTCTTCCCCGCCTCCGTGGTGGGCGGCACCGCCATGCTGCACGCCATGAACGGCCCCTTCCCCGGCGTCAAGTTCATGTGCACCGGCGGCGTGAAGCCGGGCAACGCCCGCGAGTACCTGGACTCCCCCAACGTCTTCTGCGTGGGCGGCACGTGGGTGGCCCCGGCCGACGTGGTGGCCGCCGGCGACTTCGCCACGGTGGAGCGCCTGGTGCGCGAGGCCGCCGCGCTGGTGGAGTAGGCAACGGGGCAGGACCGCGTCACGGCGGTGTGTAACAGCCAAGATGCCCGGCCAAGGTGACAGTGCGACATCTCCCAGGTGGAGCAACGGGGTCACAGCCGGGTCCGGGCCTTTTCATCGCAACGAGACAGCTGAGAGGGGGCGCGGGTATCTCGCGATACACGCGGCCCCTCGAACTGTCTCCGGCGATGCAAAGGCCCGGACCCTCGTCGGTGAAGGCCCCTAGGCGAAGTAGTCGGGGTGATCCGCCCTCAGGCGGTCGATGAAGCGTCGGTAGCCCTTGAGGTGGGCGTCCACCATGTCGTAGATGTCCATCACGGGCACGTCGCCCGTCTCGAGGATGTCGAGCAGGAAGTCGTGCTCCCCCACCATGAGGTGCTCGTAGCCCAGCACCAGGCCCATGTAGCGCACGCGGTCGAACTGCGCCGACACCATGCGGTTGGCCTCCCACACAAGCTCGTTGCCGGTGTGGGTGTAGAGCAGGTGGTGGAACTCGTCGTCCACGGCCACCACGTCGCGCGGGTTGGCGCCCTGACGGGCCATCTCCTCCTGCCGGGCGATGTTAGCCTCGTAGTCGCCGTGCTGCTCCGGCGTGAGCCGACCCTGCAGCTTGGCGATCAGCAGGGGCTCCACCGCCGTGCGGGCGAAACGCCCCTGGGCGTGCACGTCCATGTCGATGAGGGAGACGAACGTGGCCCGCTTGGGCGCCACGAAGACCAGGTGCGACTCGATGAGCCGCTTGACGGCCTCGTGCACCGGGGTGCGCGACACCCCCATGCGCCCGGCGAGGTCGGGCTCCCGCAGGATGGAGCCCGGCGGCATGTACAGCATCTGGATGTTGTGGAGCAGCACCCGGTAGCACCAGTCGGCCGCCTGCTCCCGCGGCTCGCGGTCGAGCAGGTGCATGCAGGAGGCGGCGTCGATGCTCGTCTCTATGCGGTGCGCGATACCCACGGGTCCCCTTAGGCGTCGCCGAGCTCGGTGGGCCACACGCAGCCCTCGGGCAGCGTGGCGTCGCCGGAAGCGATGTCCTCGGGCACGTTGGGGTCGCTGGCCAGGAGCTCGTCGACGGTCACGAGCTTGTAGCCGTCGGCCTGGAGGCGCTGGATGATGGTGGGCAGCGCCTCGACGTCCTGGTCGCGGTGGCCGCCGCCGTCGTGCATGAGGATGATGGAGCCCGGCGTGATGTTGACCAGTGAGTTCTCCACGATGGTGGAGGCGCCGGGGCGCTTCCAGTCGAGGGAGTCCTGGTTCCAGAGCACCGAGAGGCTCATGAGGCCGCCGCTCTCCAGCCAGGTGCGCTCCTTGAAGTCGCCGTAGGGCGGGCGGATGACCGTGGTCTTGACGCCCGTGGCCTTCTCGATCTCGTCGAACGTGGCCTTGAGCTCGGACTGCAGCTTCTCGGCGCCCAGGGTGGGCAGCTGCTGGTGCGTCTGGGTGTGGCTGGCCAGCTGGCAGCCGGCGTCCACGATGGCCTTGGCCTGGTCGGGGTAGTTGGCGATGTTCTGCCCGAGGTTGAAGAACGTGGCCTTGGCGTCGTACTGCTTGAGGATGTCCAGGTACCTCTGGGTGTACTCGGAGGGGCCGTCGTCGAAGGTGAGGGCCACGAGCTTCTCGTCGTCCTTGGGCTCCACGTTGCGGACGGTGATGACGCAGTTCTGGACCTCCTGGATGACGTCGCCCTGGGCGGTCTCGCCGGAGATGGAGCCGGTGCGCATCTCGACCTTGCCCACCTTGCCCCACTGGCTCACGTAGCTCACGGCGCCCCAGGTGCCGTCCATAACGAGCTTGGGCTGCTCCTCCTGCACCTGGGTGGTGTAGGGCTCGGTGGTGTCGGTGCCGTCGCCCAGCTCGACGGTCTCGCCGCCCTGGATGCGGTAGGCGCGGGCGTCGTCCACGGATAGGTCGCTGTCGCCCACCTTGGCCGAGAAGGGGTTGCCCTCGCCCTGCTTGAGCACCTCGCCCTTGACGCTGAGGAGGTCGCCCGGCGTGTAGGAGAGGCCCTTGTCGGCCATGAGCTGCTCGATGGTGGTGCCCACCTTCACGGTGGCGTCGGACCCGTTGAGGCTGAACGTGACGCTGCGGTTGAGCCACGAGACGAGCGCCATGACGCCGACGAGCGCGAACACCAGCACGATCGCGAGGATGGCGCGGTTGCGCTTCTTGGGGTCGAGGCGGCGCCGGCCGGAGCCGGGCTGCTCGCGCACGGGCTTGAAGCCGAGGTCGGTGTGGCCGATGGGGGCGTCGCTCGAGAGCACGGGGTTGGGCTCCGGGGCGCGGTAGCCGGTCTGGGCGCCGGCGGCGGGCTCGGCGGGAGGGATGTAGGGGTTCTCGGCAGCGGGGCGGGTGACGGGCCGGGGGGCCACGGCGGGCGGCACCTTGCCGGCGGCGGCCGCGGGCTTGCCAGGATGGGAGGTCTTCCCCTGTCCGGTGGGCGCGGCGTGGGCGGGTGTGGGGGCGTCGCTGCGGCGCGATGCCTTGCGGGCCATGTGGCTCGCCACGCGCCGGTCGTTGTCTTTGCTGTGCTTCATGGTGCGCACCGTTTCCGTTCCCGTGGCCTCGCGCCACGTCTATGGCATCGGGCCGCTACTTGCTGGCCTCTTCGAACTCCTTGAGGAAGGACTTGAACATCCCCTGGGTCTTGCCGAGCTGGCGCCCCACGGCCTTGGCGGCCCGGGCGGCGGCGTCCTTCTCGGCGCCCTTGGGTCTGGGCTCGGCCTTGGGGGTCGTGCCCGCGGCTCCCGGGGTGTCCCCGGCGCCCGTGGGGGCGTAGAGCGGCGGCTCGCCCGCCTCGCCGGGCACGGCCTTGGGCTCGGGGGGGGCCTCCACGCGCACGGCCTCGGCGGCGGCGCTGGGCAGCGGGTCGTCGGAGCCGTCGTCGGCCATGGCCTCGGCGATGGAGCGCTTGGCGGAGCCCAGGGCACGGCCCAAGGCGAACGAGCC
>CBCSOI010000034.1:0-10087 GCA_965141595.1 uncultured Atopobiaceae bacterium
GGAGCTCCACGCGGAAGTCGTCGAACGCGAAGTCCGTGATGGAGGTACCGCCGGAGATGTCCTCGAGGTCCATGACCTCGCTCTGGAGCTGCTCCAGCTGCTTGCGACGGTACTTGAGGTCGTTCATCTCCCCCGAGCCCTTGGCGTCCAGCACGTTCTCCTCGCCGGTGGCCGAGGCGTCCAGAAGGACCATGCGCCCCTTCACCCGACCCTCGAGCTGGATGTACTCGTCGAGATCGATGTCAGGCCAGAAGTTGACCAGCTGGATCTGGGAGTTCTGGGACCCAAGGCGGTCGATGCGGCCGAAACGCTGGATGATGCGCACCGGGTTCCAGTGGATGTCGTAGTTCACCAGGCAGTCGCAGTCCTGGAGGTTCTGCCCCTCGGAGATGCAGTCGGTGGCAAACACGACGTCGATCTCGCCGCGCTGGCGCTCCCGCTCGGAGAGCTCCTTGGAGACCGGCGAGAACCGGGCGAGGATGTTCTCGAACGTGGTCCTGGGCAGCTTGAGGGAGTAGGTGCGGTTGGCGCTGCCGGCCACCTCGGCGCCCTCTAGCCCGAGCTCGTCCTTGAGCCAGGGGGCGAGCTGTTCGAAGAGGTAGTCGGTGGTGTCGGCGAACGCACTGAAGACCAGCACCTTGCGGTTGCCGGGGTTGTAGGGCTCGCGCACCTTCTCGGCGATGAACTCGCGGAGCTTCATGAGCTTGGCGTCGCGGTCGGGCGTCACGGCGTCGGCGTACTCAAGGAGCCTGCGCAGGACCGCGATGTCGTAGTCGAGGTCCTGACCCAGGCGCAGCGGGTCGACGTCACGCAGGTCCACGTGCACTTTGCCGCCGGCCATGAACTCCTCGGCGTCATCGTCGTCGAAGCCGTCCTCTAGGCCGGCGACGTCGTACGCGGCGTTCGCGACGCCCGCATCGAGCTTGGCACGGAGATCGACGCAGCAGTCGAGGATGCGCCGGAGCGTGATGCGGAAGCTGTTGACGGAGGATTCCATGCGCTTGAGAACGTTGACGCGCATGAGGTTGGCGACGGCGTTGGTGCGGTGCACCTGGCTCTCGAAGTCCCTGCCCCAGGTGTCGCCGTAGCTGTCCTCATACTTGAAGCGCCGGTCTGCCCGCACGTAGGAGAGCAGTTGGTACTGGGCGAAGGTGAGCCCGGCGATCATGTCGTTGAGCTCGGCCATGGGAGGGAGCTCGCCTTTGAGGTCGATGGGTGTGCTGAAAGAGAGGGGAGGGCGCCGCGTGGGGAAGGTTCCGCTTCCGGCGCCGTAGTACTTCTCGATGTGCTTGCGGCTCCGTGCGATGGTGAGCACGTCGAGCAGCTTGAAGTAGTCCGCGTTCACCAGGTTGACGAAGCTCTCCGTGGTGCGCTCCTCGTCGGAGAGCTTGCTCCACTCCTTGAAGCGCTGCTGCGCCGCGCGCGTCACCTGGGTGATGGAGGGGATGCCGTCCGTCTCGGCCAGGTAGCCGTCGTCGCCCTCGGTGATGAGCTCGATCTGGTTGCGAAGGTCCAGCAGGCGGTTGTTCACGGGCGTGGCCGAGAGCATGAGCACCTTGGTGCGGCGGTTGGTCTTGATGACCTGCTCGATGAGGCGCGTGTAGCGGTCCGTCTTGGTGGCATCGGTGCTCTTGTTGCGGAAGTTGTGGCTCTCGTCGATCACCAGCAGATCGAAGTTGCCCCAGCGCAGGTGCTCGAGGTCCACCTCGCCGCTCATGCCGTGATAGCGGGAGAGGTCGGTGTGGTTGAGCACCGTGTAGTTGAAGCGGTCGTCTGCCAGCGGGTTGCGGTCGTCGTTGTCCTGGGTCCAGAGCGTCCAGTTGTCGCGGAGGCGCTTGGGGGCCAGTACCAGGATCTTGTCGTTGCGCTCCTGGTAGTACTTCATGACCGCGAGAGCCTCATAGGTCTTGCCCAGGCCCACGGAGTCAGCGATGATGCAGCCCTTGTACTTCTCGAGCTTGCGGATGGCGCCCACCACGGCGTCCTTCTGGAAGTCGTAGAGCTTGTTCCAGACCACCGACTCCTCGAACTTGAGGCCGGAGCGGATGCCGTTGTCCTCGTCGTCGGCCATGTAGTCGCGGAACAGGTGGTAGAGGGTGAGGAAGTACACGAACTCCGGCGGGTTCTCGCGGTAGAGGGTGCTCACCTGGGAGGCCACCTGCTCGGTGACCTCCTCGACCAAGGTGGGGTCGTTCCACACCTCCTCGAACATCGGTTTGACGTGGGACGCCTCGGTCGCCCCCTCGAAATGGCTCACAAGCGTCATGGTGCCGGGCACGTGCTCGTAACCGAGCCCCTCCTGCGTGAAGTTGGCGGTGGCGCCCACGAAGGCATGGTCGTTGTCGTCGGGGTTCTCCACTATGTACGTTCCGCCCGGCTGAATGCGGCTGGGCGTCTTCGCCGACTTGAACAGGCCCTTGGTGCGAATCCACTCGGCGCATTCGCGGGCAAGGGCGCGCTGGTTGAGGTTGTTGCGTAGCGTGAGCTCGAGACCGAGGCCGCCCACGCCGACCTCGCGCGACCGACGTGCCACCGCGAACTCCCTGGGCTCCTTGGCGTCGGCCATGCGCTTGATAAAGGTCGGCTCGCTGAACAGAAAGCGAACCTCGTCGACCTTTGACAACTCCTCCTTCAGCTCTCCGAACGCGAAGAGGGTGAAGTAGGCGCTGATGATGGAGAGCTTGGCACCCTCGTCGATGGACTCGCCGAGGGCGTCGCCCAGTCTTTCCGCGCCGACGTTGTTCAGTGCTTTCACGCGCGTGGCCTCTTTCTTCCAGATATATTTCAGTACATCATAGGTCATTGGATACTAAGAGGTATGTTCATGGCCTGCTGGGTCGCGGGTTCTTCAAACAGCTCCTCAGCAGGGACCGGAAGAACCACCGACGGGAGCCCACATGGATGCATGGATGATTCGCGCAGGCCGCAACGGCGCCTACGCATCTAACTGGATCGAGAACGGTGTCATCGGTATCGGATGGGACCTGGGAGGCGCCGACATCTCCGCCATGTCCCGCGACCAGATCAGGGCGGCCTACGAGTCCCTCCACCCCGAGGAGAGCCGCGCCAGGATCGCCGCGGCGGCCGGCCAGGTAAACCGCTTTGTCCATGCCATGGTCGAGGGCAGCACCGTCGTCATGTACGACCCCCAGACCCGCCTCTATCACATTGGCGAGGTGGTGGGCCCCTGCGAACCCGCCACAGGCAACGAGGCCATGACCTACCGGCGCGCCGTCGTGTGGACCCAGGAGGCCCCGCGCGACAGCCTCTCGACGTCTTCCAAAAACTCGCTGGGCTCCATCTCGACGATCTTCTCGATCTCTGACGAGGTCATGGCCGACGTGCTTCGCGCCGCCGCACTACCGCCGGCGGGCGATGGGGAGCCGGCGCCCTCCGACGACGAGGAGGCCCGTGCCGCCACCTACAGCGACGGCGTCGAGCGCATCAAGGACCGCGTGAGCCAGCTCGACCGGGAAGAGATGGAGCACCTGGTGGCCGGGCTTCTCCGCGCCATGGGCTACCACGCACGCGTGACGCCCAAGGGGCCCGACGGCGGGCGCGACCTAATCGCGTCCCCGGATGCCCTGGGCCTTGAGAGCCCGCGCATCATCGCCGAGGTGAAGCACCGCAAGGGGGCCATGGGGGCTCCGGAGGTGCGCTCCTTCATCGGGGGCCTGCGCGCAAGCGACCGCGGGCTCTACGTGAGCACGGGCGGCTTCACCCGGGAGGCCCGCTACGAGGCCGACCGCTCCAACGTGCCCGTGAAGCTTCTCGACCTCGACGAGTTCGTGCGGCTCTACGTGGAGTGCTACGACAGCGCCGACGGTGAGGCCCGCACCATCCTGCCCCTCGTTCGCATCTGGTGGCCCGCCTAGGGGCGCGGGGGCTCGCCGGCCGGAAGGTGCACCAAGTGGCTGGTTGGCGCAGGTTTGGGGGCGCCTCTCGGCCGAAAGATGCACCAAGTAGCCACCTGGTGCATGTTTGGGAGGCTTTGCCGGTCGAAACCTGCACCAACTAGCTAGTTGGTGCAGGTTGGGAAGCCTCCCCCGGTCGCCAAGTGCACCAAGTGGCTACCTGGTACAGGTTGGGAAGCTCTTGTCGGTAGCAAAGTGCACCAACGAGCTACCTGGTGCAGCCCAGACCCCGCCTCCCCGCCGAAAGCCGCACCACCCAGCCACCCGTCGCAGCTAGGAGCGCCGCCGCCTCCACACCACCACGGCACCTGCCCCTGCCGCCAGCAGCACCAGCGGCGCCGCACGCACGAACAACCACTCGAAGCCGTGGAGGGCCGTGCCGGCCACGGCGGTCTCCGGGTCGGAGAGGTCCCACTCCAGGTACGGGCTCCCCATGGCCACAAGCAGCGCAAACGTCGCCACCACGGCCGCGCACACCGCCACGAGTGCCCAGAACAACACGGACCGCTCCATCCGCTGCCGCCGCGCCAGCTGCAGGTTGACCACCTCCAGCTTCTCGGCGATGGCCGCCAGGCCGTCTGGCTCGGCCTCGGGAACCGACTCACCCAGCAGCGTGCTCACCGGCGTGTCCAGCTCCTCCGAGAGCGTCACCAGCATGGACGCGTCCGGCACCGAGAGCCCCTGCTCCCACTTGGACACCGTCTGGCGCACCACGTTGAGCCTGATGGCCAGCTCCTCCTGTGTGAGCCCCTTGGACTTCCTCAGGTTCTTGATCGTCTCGCCGAGCATGGAACCTCCCGTCGTCGCATCCGTCTCCCTCAGATATGCCGGAGGACGGCCGCAACTGCAAGCAACGCATACTCACATTCGCGTTGCGCGAGGTAGATAGGGCGATCGACAGAGAAGGAAGCCCAGCAAAGCACCGGTACAATGGTGTGTACGGCAACCCGACGTGCATGGAGGCCCCGTGGCTCTTGAGAACAAGCTCGGTGGCCAGAACGACCCCGGATCCACCGCCCCCGAGGAGCGCCTCTCCAAACTCCGCGCCGCCGAGCTGTTCGACCTACGGCTTCTCGGCACGCTGGAACCCGGCACGTTCGCATCGCTCGCCAAGATCCATAGATACCTGTTTCAAGACGTGTACGACTTCGCCGGCCAGCGACGTACCGTCAACATCAGCAAAGGCAATTTCCGCTTCGCACCCGCGATGTACCTCTCCGCCGCATTGGATGCCATCGAGGCCATGCCCCAAGGCACGTTCGACCAGATCGTCGAGAAGTACGTCGAGATGAATGTTGCCCATCCATTCCGCGAGGGCAACGGGCGAAGCGCCCGCATCTGGCTCGACGCCATCCTCAAGAAGGAGCTCGGCCAGGTTGTCGATTGGAGCCTCATCGACAAGGAGGACTACCTCCTTGCCATGGAACGCAGCCCCGTGCGCGACACCGAGATCAAGTCCCTCATCAAAGGCGCCCTCACCTACTCCGTGGACGACCGACAGGTCTACATGAAGGGCATCGACGCCAGCTACCGCTACGAGGGGTACGCGACCTACCCGCTTCTCGAGCAGTAAGGGGCGCCCGGACCGCTGCATATAGGGCGCCCCCGCAGCATGTATGCGGGGGCGCCCCTGTGGCGCTCTCAAGCTGTATCGACCCGGCCTCTACAAAAGACGCTTCCGCCGAGCCTGCTTCAGCCAGTTCCTCTTGAACGCACCCACACCACCGAAGAACTTGTTGTAGGTCTCGCCAGCCTCGTTGGCCTCGTATTTCAAAGCGGCAAGCTCGATCGTGCAAAAGTAGTCCGCGACCTGTGAGAGTCGATACTCGGTCATGGTCGTCTTTCTCCTGATTACGACATTGCTCGAGAGTTCCGACTCTGTTGCGGCATAAATTGCTTCTTTTACAATCTGCTGCCCATTGTCGTAATAAACCTTCACGTCGTCGAACGACTGAAAGAGATCAAGCCTGTCCCGTATAGCACGAGCGATATCCCGCTCCATGCGGCAACGAAGCAGCTCCTCGTCGGCGAACTCGGAGCTTTTGTAAACGAAGCAGTCGTATTGAATCGGCAGATGACGTACAAGCGACGCGAAGCAGACAAGCATCTTCTTCCGTTGTTCGATGCTGAGCGAGGAGTATGCCTTATGGCCGTTCAAGAGCGGCTCGGAGTGAAAGGGGAGATTTGGCAGGTCGGCATCGAGCAGTACCGTCTCGTAGCGAGATATGCCCCCTCTGATGTCATCGGCCTGATTGTGGAACACAAGCGTAAGCAGGTAGTAACGAGCTCTACCTGTCTTATCGCCACTCTCATCGACGAAGATGCTCAGTTCCGCAGCCAGATGTTCTCCCTAGACAAAAAACGCCGGGGGACTACCCCCGGCACTTGGAGGAAGCGCTACCCGCGCCTCCGATAGGCTATTTATACCATGTGGGGCCGCTCCTCACTCCAACAGATGCGATCCCGTCATCCCCCGCTCATCCGTCCCGCCGTCCGCACGCTCACTCCCCCAGCGCGACCTCCTGCTCGCAGCGGCGCACACCGTCCCGGGCACCGCGCAGGGCCTTCCTGTAGTACCAGCCGCCATGGCTCACAGCCGCATCCAGGTAGGTCTCGGCCAGGCGGTAGCACTCGAGGGCCCGCGCGAAATCGTGCCCGCAGCCGCGGCCCTCCTCGTAGCAGTCGCCCAGCCGCAGCGCGATGCTGCCCGAGAGGTAGGCGGCCCCGTGATCGTCCTGCTCCATAGCCCGCTTGTAGCAGCGAAAGGCCTCACCGTCGTCGGGCTCGCACCCCACGCCGTTCTTGTGGCAGTCGCCCAGCTTGTACGAGGCCTCGGCCAACCCGGCCTCGGACGCCCACCGGTAGCAGAGGAACGCGCGCTCCTTCAGCGGCATCGGGCCGTCCGGGCCCGTGAAGCAGGTGCCACCCTCCCAGTACGCGCCGTCGGCCCGGTCGTAGTAGTACACGTAGCCTAGGTTCATCTGCGCCACGGCGTTGCCCTGTGCCGCGCCGTGCCGGTAGAGGAGCTCGACGGCCTGAAAGAGCCGCCGGCGCTCCGCCGCCTGGCTCGGGCCCCTGAGGGCCATAGCCTCGTCGTAGTACCCTCCGCCGTACCAGAGGGCCTCCTCGCCGCAATAGTCGTCGGCGGCGACGTACGGTTTGAGGAGGACGCGGCCCGCGTACGCCCCGCTCTCGTCGAAGACGGGATCTGTCAGCCAGATGCCGGGCAGCACGTCGCCGTTGTCGTACGCGGTCGTCTGTTCCGGGATGACGATGAAGGGGTCGGCGCCGAACCCGCGCCCCTCCTGCGGGGCAGTGCCATCTCCATGCTCAATCAACGAGGCTCACCTCCATGTGCAGCTTCCACCAGGTGCCGAGCTTCTCGCGGTCGAGGAGTTCGCCGCGCACGGTCTTGCCGCCGTCCATGAGGCGGGCGAGGACCTCGTTGCGGTCGGCCGGGACGAAGCCCAGCTTCCTGCCCTCGTGCTCCACGCGGATGGCCCACTCGTCGGCCAGGTTGCCGGGCTCGCGGACGAAGGAGAGCATGGCGTCCTCGGGCATGGACGCCACGAGGTCGTCGATGCCCGGCACGTGGGTCGTGCCGGCGATGCGCATGCTCTCGTAGAGGACGATCTTGGACTCGAAGGGCATGGGTATCGAGAGGGACGCCCCTCCCAAGGTTCCCAGAGAGCCCCCGTGGCTCAGGATCGTCGCGAGACCGGCGGACGTGCCGGCACCCTCCCCACTCACCGCTTCTCCTCCCTCAGCTCCCTGATGGCCTCCTCGTAGGCCTCGGCTACCTTCCTCTGCTCCGCGATGCGTGCCTTCAGGTCCCTGCGCACGCGCGCGAGCTCCCTCGGGCCGCCCAGGAGCTCCCGCAGGATGTAGGGATGGCCCGACTTGAGCTCCTCCAACTGGCCGAGAAGGACGTTGAGCTGCGCCTCCGCCATGGCGAGGTCCACGGCGGCGTCCTGCTCGCCCCTGCCGGCGCCCACGGAGCCCAGCGGCTCGTCGAGGTACTCCGTGGCGGTGGCCACAGCCTCAAGGCTCTGGAGGTCGCCGGCCTTGTAGGCTGCCTGCGCGATGGCGAAGAACCGCCGCTCCTCGTCCGACTGCCCCGGGTGGATGTCGGGGTGGAGGCGCTTCACCAGCAGGCGGTGCAGCCGCTTGGCCTCGGCGGCCTCCGTCGGGGAGAGCTCGCGTGACCCGGTGAGGTACTCGAGCCGCGCCAGCTGGTCGGCCATGCGTCGGGAGAGCTCCTCCTCCCAGGCCTGGAACTCGACGTCCAGGGCCGCGTCCAGCTCCTCGTTGGAGAGGGTCTCCCCGCGGTTGACGGCCGCGCGGAGGAGGGTCGCCTTCCTGCGCAGGCGGCGGGCCTTCAGCTGCCAGGAGTAGAGGTCGTTCTCCAGGTAGCCCACGGCCCCGGCGTACTCGGCCAGGATCTGCGGGTTCACCTGCAGGCGGATCTCGTCGATCTCGAACAGCGTGTCGATGATGCGGCGGCGTGTGGCCACGAGTTCGTCGAAGACGGACCGCGTCTCCTCCTCCATAGGAACCTCCCTTCGGGCATGTATGGGCGCCAGGTGCCGGGCGCTCTTCTCAGATACCGGGGTGTGGCCTGACGGTCAACCCCTAGGAACCAACTCGTACTCGAGGACGACCTCGCAGCTCATCTCGATGGGCCGCGGGTTGAACACCGGGACCTGACGGTCGTTGCCGGACGCACGCGCCAGATAGTCCATGCCCCCGAGGTTCCGGGAGACGTCGTTCTCCACGCGGATGATGCCGCCGAGCTCGCAGCCCGTGGCCGCGGCGCGCACGGCCGCGCGACGGCGGCCGGCCCCCACCGCGCGGCCGACGATCGCCTCGCGCGCGGCCTCACGGTCCTTGAGGGAGAAGTCGATGTCGACGGAGACGCCGGGGGCCACGTCGAGGAACGCGCCCCAGACGCGCCGGTGACCCTCCTCGTCGCAGGGAAGCTGGAAGCCGACGTCTCCGTGGCACTCGTAGGTCTCCGGATGATCGTCGGTGGCACCGTATCGCCAGATGCTGAAGTTGCCGGTCCTGACCTCGTCGCGCGGCACGCCGATGGACTCGGCGGCGGCCAGCACCGCGTTCAGACCGCTGGTGTAGAGGTTCACGGCCCCCTGCCTGGTGGCGGCCTCCTCCTCGATGTAGACGGAGACCTCGATGATGTCGGGCTCGAACTCGTCGGACACGCTGGCGTCGACCTTGACCGTGGGCGTCATGGGGGCTCCTCTCCCGCCACGCAGATGCGCTGGGCGCTTCTCTCAGGTTGCTTATCTCAACCATAGCTGAAAGCGCAGAGGGAGCTCTGCCCCATGGCGGCAAGGACAGAGGGACATCCTTCTCGCCACCTGAACGCGGTTGAGGGCATGCCCCCACCGCGGGCCCCGCTCCCCGTGTAGGCTGGTCCCCATACGCCCGCACGAGAGGAGGCCCCATGGCGACCGTACTCCAGACGCCCCGCACCGTCCTGCGCCCGTGGACCGACGGCGACGCCCCCGCGCTCTACGCCTACGCCAAGGACCCGGAGGTGGGCCCCATCGCCGGATGGCCGCCTCATGCGAGCGTGGAGGACAGCCGCACCGTCATCCGCGACGTGCTCTCGGCACCGGAGACCTACGCCGTCGTCCTCAGGGAGACGGGCGAGCCGGTGGGAAGCGTGGGCCTCCACTTCGGCGACGCGGGCAGCGTGCCCCTGACCGACGGCGAGGCCGAGCTCGGCTACTGGATCGGGCGGCCGCTCTGGGGTCGGGGGCTCGCCTCGGAGGCGGCGGCCGAGCTCGTCTGCCACGGCTTCGAGGACCTGGGCCTCTCCGCCATCTGGTGCGCGCACTACGAGGGCAACGACCGCTCGCGGCGGTGTATGGAGAAGTGCGGGTTCGTCTACCACCACACCGCGGAGGACGTCCCCTGCCGGCTCATGGGCGACATACGCACCGAGCGCGTCTCGCTCCTCACGAAGGAGCGGTGGCTGGCCAAGACGAAGAAAGGCGGCAGGTAGAAGCCCTACTCCCAGACCAAGTCGCCGTCACCGTCGCCGAGGTGCCGGTTGGCGCACTCCAACGCGGACGCCGCCCGGACCAGCCTGGCGTCGTCCCAGTCCACGAACCGCCAGCGGTCGTCCGCGGGCCGGGGGATGTAGGCCG
>CBCSOI010000035.1:0-9714 GCA_965141595.1 uncultured Atopobiaceae bacterium
CGTCGATCATCATGCACACGGCGTCGATGGCCTCGCCCAGGTTGTGCGGGGCGATGTTGGTGGCCATGCCCACGGCGATGCCGGACGAGCCGTTGACCAGCAGGTTGGGGAAACGGCTGGGCAGCACGGCGGGCTCCATGATGGACTCGTCGTAGTTGGGCTGCCAGTCGACCGTGTCGTCGTTGAGGTCGCGCAGGAGCTCCATGGCGGGCTTTGCAAGGCGGCTCTCGGTGTAGCGCATGGCGGCGGCGGGGTCGCCGTCCACGGAGCCGAAGTTGCCGTGGCCGTCGATCAGGGGCACCGACATGGAGAAGTCCTGGGCCAGGCGCACCATGGCGTCGTAGACCGCGGAGTCTCCGTGGGGGTGGTACTTGCCGATGACCTCGCCGACGGTCCAGGCGCTCTTCTTGTGGGGCTTGGTGGGGAGCACGCCGGAGTCGAGCATGGCGTAGAGGATGCGGCGGTGCACCGGCTTGAGGCCGTCGCGCACGTCGGGGAGGGCGCGGGCCACGATGACCGACATGGAGTACTCGATGAAGCTCGTCTGCATCTCGCTGGAGAGGCCGATGGGCTTCAGGGTGCCGCCGTGGATGTCGGTGAGGTCGAGGCGGGTGCCTCCCTCGTCGGAGAGCAGGCCGGTCGTGGAGTCCAGCTCGATGGAGTCGGCCTCGATGCCGGCCTCGTCGCCGTCCTCCTCGACGGTCATGTCGATGTCGACGTCATCGTCGTCGGGACCGTCGAGCTCGACGTCGCCGCCCGGGCCCACGGTACCTTCCCGGACCATGTCGTTCTCAAAGAGATCGCCCTCGTTGACGCCGGAGTCGAGCTCGTCGTCGAACCCGCCGTCACCGGGTCGCTTGTCGTCTGCCACAGGTCAAACCTCTCTGTCTAGATGTCAAGGAAGCGGGCGTCTTTGGCGCGGCGCTGGATGAACTCGCGGCGCTTCTCCACCTGGGTGCCCATGAGGTCGGACACGGTGCGCTCCGCCGCCGCGGCGTCGTCGATGCCCACCTGGAGCAGGATGCGGTTCTTGGGCTCCATGGTGGTCTCCCACAGCTGCTCGGGGTCCATCTCGCCGAGACCCTTGTAGCGCTGGACCTTGTAGCCCTTCTCCAGGCCCTTGACCTGGAGCGCGAGCTCCTCGTCGGTGTAGATGTACTCGCCCTTCTTGCGGCCCTTGGGGATGAGCTGGAACAGGGGCGGCTGGGCGATGAAGATGTGGCCGGCGTCGATCATGGGGCGCATGTAGCGGTAGAAGAACGTGAGCAGCAGGATGCGGATGTGGGCGCCGTCGACGTCGGCGTCCGTCATGATCACGATCTTGTGGTAGCGCGCCTTGGAGATGTCGAACTCGTCGCCCACGCCGGTGCCGATGGCGGTGATGAGGCTCTGAATGGTCTCCGCCGAGAGGGCGCGGCTGGGTCCCACGCGCTCCACGTTGAGGATCTTGCCGCGCAGCGGCAGGATGGCCTGGGTGGAGCGGTCGCGGGCCATCTTGGCCGAGCCGCCTGCGGAGTCGCCCTCGACGATGAAGAGCTCGGTCATCGCAGGGTCCCTCACGGAGCAGTCCGCCAGCTTGCCGGGGAGCGAGGCGCTCTCGAGCAGGCCCTTGCGGCGCGTGGCCTCACGGGCCTTGCGGGCGGCCTGGCGGGCCTTGGCGGCGGAGGACGCCTTGTTGACGATTGCGCGGGCCTGCTTGGGATGCTCCTCGAGGTACTCGGCGAATCCCTGGGCCACGGTCTTCTGCACGAGGGGCTTCATGTAGGAGCTGCCGAGCTTGGCCTTGGTCTGGCCCTCGAACTGCGGGTCGCCCAGCTTGACCGACACCACGGCGCAGAGGCCCTCGCGGACGTCGGAGCCCTCGAGGTTCTTGTCCTTGTCCTTGAGGATGTTGGCCTTGCGGGCGTAGTCGTTGATCACGCGGGTGAGGGCCGTGCGGAAGCCCTCGAGGTGCATGCCGCCCTCGGGGGTGTAGATGTTGTTGGCGAAGCTCATGACGTTCTCGCCGTAGCCCGAGTTCCACTGCAGGGCCACCTCGACCTCGCCCATCTTGGCCGGGTCGTCGGTGTCGGCGGCGCCCTCCATGTAGATGGGGGTCTTGATGTCGCCCACGAGCTCCTTGCCATCGTTCAGGAACTTGACGAAGTCGATGATGCCGCCGGAGTAGCAGAACTCGTCCACACGGGGCGTGAGCTCGCGCTCGTCGGTCAGCACGATCTTGAGGTTGCGGTTGAGGAACGCCATCTCCTGCATGCGGTCGCGCAGGGTGTCGTAGTTGAACACGCAGGTCTCGAAGATCTCGTCGTCGGGCCAGAAGGTGACCGTGGTGCCGGTGCCCTTGGCCTTGCCCACGACCTTCATCTTCTCGGTGGTCTTGCCGCGCGAGAAGGCCATCTCATAGATGCTACCGTCGCGCTTGACCTGCACCACGACCTTCTTGGACAGGGCGTTGACCACGGAGATGCCCACGCCGTGGAGGCCGCCCGACACCTTGTAGGCGTTGTTGTCGAACTTGCCGCCGGCGTGGAGCACCGTGAGGACCACCTCGAGGGTGGGGATCTTGCGCTGGGGGTGCTTGTCGATGGGGATGCCTCGGCCGTTGTCCACCACGGTGACGGAGTTGTCCGGGTGGATGGTCACGAGGATCTTGGTGCAGAAGCCCGCGAGGGCCTCGTCCACGGAGTTGTCGACCACCTCGTAGACCAGGTGGTGGAGGCCGGAGGCGCTGGTGGACCCGATGTACATGCCGGGACGCTTGCGCACGGCCTCGAGGCCCTCGAGGATCTTGATCTCGGAGCCGTCGTATTCCTGCTTCTTTGCCACGGGAGTCCTCTCTTGGGAAGGGACTTGAGCCTAACTTATCCAGTCTATCGTTTTTTAGGTCGTCGATACAGGGGACAGATGGCCCCCACAGCCGCGACGAAGGCCCTGGGACGCCTTTGAAGCCCCGCAAGGTACCCGGATACCCGGATGAGGGGCAGCGGGGCCTGAAACCGCCTACCCACGCCGCTGCGGGCGAGGCGCACGGGCCCGGCGCAGGCAGGCCTCCATGGCGGAGCGCGCCTGCTGGGCCACGGTGTCGGGCAACCCCGAGCAGGCCCCCTCCACGAGGGCGGCGTCGGCGGCCGAGAGGGGCGGCAGCGGCGGCGCCGGGGCGGCGGTCGGCGCGGGGGCATGGGCCGGGTCGGCCTTGGGGGTGCCCACCTTGCGGGAGAGCTGGAACACCACGTGGCTCACGGGAAAGCCGCTCCAACGGAGCCGCTGCTCGTAGAGGCCGTGGTCGGTCTGGAAGTCCTGGATGAGGGGCGAGGAGTCCAGGTACACGTGGAGCACGGGGTCCGCGCCCTCGACCTCCTCCACGTAGAGGCCGCGGGTGTGGCGGCGGCCGGAGTCGCCGGCGATGCGGTTCCACACGCAGCCGGCCTTCTCGGTGCCCTTGGCGCCGAACGCCAGGGTGTCCACGCAGGCGCCCACGAGGTCGCCGGCCCTCACGGCCTCGCAGCGGCGCTCCACACCGCGGCGGTCCGTCACCGGCCGGTCCCCGTTCCTGTCAGCCGCGCTCGCCATAGGGCACCACCTCGGCTCCCGCCAACGTCTCGCTGTCAAAGTAGCCCAGGTGGGTGGTTGTGACCACCGTCTGGATGCCGGTGTCCACGTACGACGACACCGCCTGGCGCCGGGCGCCGTCGAGCTCGCTCATCACGTCGTCGAGCAGGAGCACCGGGCGCTCGCCCAGGCGCTCCTCGGCGAACCTCACCTGGGCGAGCTTCCACGCCAGCACCGCCGTGCGCTGCTGGCCCTGGCTGCCGAACGTGCGGAGCGACCTGCCCTCGAGGGCGAACCCCACGTCGTCGCGGTGGGGGCCCACGCCGGTGACGCCGCGGCGCAGGTCCTCGGCGCGCCCGGCGGCCAGCGCCGCGGCCATGGCGTCGGCCATGGCATCGCGGTCCATGCCTTCCTCCACGCCGGGCACGGAGCAGTGGTAGGACACCTCGAGGTGCTCCCCTCCCGCGATGTCGCCGTAGACCTCCTGGACGAGGGGCGCGAGCCTCCTCACGAGCCCCATGCGGTGGTAGAGGAGCGTCGCACCGCCCAAGGCCACCGAGGCGTCCCAGGCGTCGAGCACCGACAGGTCGCAGGCGGGGTCCTTGAGCAGGCGGTTGCGCTGCTCGATGGAGCGCGTGTAGGCGCGGCACACCCGGGAGAAGCCCGCGTTGGCCTGGCTGCCGAACCCGTCCATCTCGGCGCGCCGCCCCTTGGCCGGCCCCTTCACGAGGTCGAGGTCGTCGGGGGTGAACAGCACCGAGAGCAGCGTCCCGGGCACGGCCGAGGGACGCACGGCCTTGCCGTTTCTCGTGAAACGTCGCGAGGTCGCCGTCACGGTGCAGGCGACGTCCACCACGCGGCCGTCCCCCTCGAGCCGGAGCCCCGCCCGCCCGGCCTCGCAGCCCTGGCGTACGAGGTCCGCGGGCGACGGGCGGCGGAACGACGTCCCGGCCGTGAGCAGCTGCAGCACCTCCACGGTGTTGGTCTTGCCGCTGGCGTTGGGGCCCACGAGCACGGTCATGGCCGGGGAGAACCCGACCTCGAGCTCGTGGGCGCACCGCCAGTCGGACAGCGTGGCACGGACCAGGGCAAGACCCATGGGCTAGAGCCTCGTGGGCATGATGAGCTGCAGGTAGTTGGGCGTGCCGAACGACTTGAACACCGCGGGCTGCATCTCGCCCTGGAGCTCGAGCAGCACCTTCTCGCGATCGCTCACGGCGCTCAGGCAGTCAGAGACGTAGCGGTGGTTGAGCCCGATGGCCACGGAGGAGCCCTCGACCGGCACCTCCACCTGCTCGGACGCGTCGCCCACGTCGGAATCCATGGCGCTCATGGTCACGAGGTCGCCGTCGGCGTCGATGTCGAACCGCACGCGCGGGTTCTGCGCCGCCACGAGCGACACGCGGCGCAGGCCCTCGGAGGCCTCCTCCACCGGGAGCTCGAGCGACGTGGAGCAGCTCTTGGGCAGGAGCTGGCGGTAGTCGGGGAACGTGCCCTCGATGCGGCGGGAGACATAGACCGTGTCGCCGAAGGAGAACACGGCCTGGGACGCGGCGGCGCCGATGAGCACGGGGGCGTCCGCGTCGGCGATGGACAGTGCGTCGTGGAAGGCGCTGCCGGTCACGATCATGGAGAAGGGCTCGGTGAGGGTCGAGGTCTCCAGGGTCGTGTCGCAGACGGCCAGGCGGTAGGAGTCCGTGGCCACGAGGCGCACGAGGTTCTCGTCCACCGTGAGGTAGATGCCGCCGAGGATGGGCTTGGAGAGGTCGCGCGACACCACGCGGTACACGCGGTCGACCATGGTGGCCAGCACGCCGGCCGGCAGCTCCACGGAGCGCTCGGCCTCCACGGCCGGGAACTCGGGGAAGTCCTTGGGGTCGAGGGTGTTGAGGTTGAACTTGGAGCGCTGGCAGGAGAGGCGCACGGAGTTGCCCTCGGAGTCGAAGGTCACAGGCGCGTCCGGCAGGCTCTTCACGATGCCGGCGATCATCTTGCCCGAGACCACCGTGGTGCCGCCCTCCTCGACGTTGGCGGGGATGCGGTGCTTGAGCGAGATGTCGAGGTCGGTGGCCTGGAACTCCAGGGTCCCCTCCCCGGCGGTGATCTTGATGCCGGTGAGGATGGGCAGGGTCGACGACGCGGCGGTGCCCTTGATCACCACGGAAAGGGCTTTCTGCAGGGCCGTCTGGCTTACGGTGAATCTCATTACTAACCCTTTCTTTAGAAAGAAAAATACATGGTGGTATCAGTAGGACGTGTCGAAATGTTCAAGACCGTCGACGGTGCAGGTGGACAGGTATGAACAGAACATCTGTAGCTGTTCACAACCAGGGGCGAAATCGACAGCCGAGGTGCCTGTCGAAAACCCCGTCGACAGCGGGGTGCCGGTTTTGAACGGCTTTCTCGACGTTTTGAACGGGGTCATGTTCACGAACCTCCCAGGCGGTCGCGCAGGCGCATGACCTGGTCGTGGAAGAGGCGGTCCTGCTCCATGCGCTCCTCCACCCAGGCGATGGAGTGCTTGACCGTGGCGTGGCTGCGCCCGCCGAACTTGCGGCCGATCTCCTGGAGCGTGGAGTCGGTGAGCTCGCGGGCAAGGTAGATGGCCACGTGTCTGGGCTGGGCGATCTCCTTGTTGCGCTTGTTGCTCACGAGGTCCTGGCGGCTCACGGAGAACTGGGACTGGACCATCTGCTGGATGTCGTCGATGGAGACGAGCACGCCGTCGGCGGGCCAGACCTCGGCGGCCGCGGCCACGATGTCGGCGGGCTCGATGGTCTTGCCCTCGGCGGCCAGGGCGGCCGAGGTGAACAGGCACTTCTGCACGAAGCCGCGGATGGAGCGGATGTTGCCCCCGGCGCGCTCGGCCATGAGGGAGAGGTCGTCGGAGGTGAGGTCGCCGGCCGCCTCGGGGCCGTCGCCGCACTTCATGCGCTGGTAGAAGGTGTCGATGAGCACCCGTTTGAACTCGAGGGACGGCGACTGCACCGCCACGGGGAGGCCCTGCAGCATGCGGCTCGTGAAGCGCTCGTCCATGCCGATCTCGGCCGGCGGGACGTCGGCCGCCAGCACGATCTGCTTGCCGTGCTCGATGAGGTGGTTGAACGTCTCGAAGAAGAACGTCATGGTCCCCTGGGCGTTGGCGATGTGCTGGATGTCGTCGAGGATGAGGACGTCGATGTCCTTGTAGTTGCGGGAGAGGTTCTCCTTGATCGAGCGGTCCTTGCCGTTCATGGCGGCCACGTAGTCGTCGCGGAAGTCGCTGGCCACGCGGTAGACGCACTGGCGCTCGGGGTCGTTGGTGGCGATGTAGTTCTGGATGGCGCGGAGCAGGTGGGTCTTTCCCAGCCCCGAGCTGCCGTGGATGAACAGCGGGTTGTAGGCCGTGGACCCGTTGGCCACCTGCTTGGCGGCCTGGAGGGCGAAGCGGTTCTCGTCGGCCTCGACGAAGGTGTCGAAGGTGAGGCTGGCGTCGCCCTCGCCGCAGAGCTCCACGAGGGGGTTGGCGGCACGGCCGGCGGGTTGAGGCTCCGCGGCCTGCCCGGAGGGGGCCGCCGGGGTCTGCGACGGCGAGCCCTTGCCGTAAAGGGCGAGGTAATCCTCGTAGGTCATGGTGTTGGGGTCGCCAGCGGTGGAGACCGGGCGCGGTGCCGGCACGGGCTGCTGCGGCGCGGGCGCGGGGACCGGGGCCGGAGGGGTCTGGGCGGCGGGCGCCGGCGCGGGCGCGGCGGCCTCGCGCGACGGTGCCGAGAAGGCCACGGTCACCGGCTCGAAGGCCGCGCTGCTCAGGGCCTCCTCCAGACGCGGGCGCTCGCGCTGGAGCACGCGGCTGGCGAAGCCGGAGGGCGCGCCCACCGTGAGGGTGCCCCCCGAGAAGTCCTGGGGGTCGCACGACGCCATCATGCGCACGAGCTGCTCGGGGGCGCCGGTGCCGGCCAGGAGGTCGGTGGCGTCGTCCCAGAGCAGGCGTGCGTCCGATTGCATCGATTGGTCCATGGGGGTCTCCTCGTGCGGGAAACAGTGGAAGAACCATTATAGGGGCACGGGCGCCGGTGCCGGGCCCTGTTGTCGAAAACTCGTTGACGGGCGGCCATCCCGGCCGGTCGCGCCGCCGCTCCCGTATCGCCCCCGTCCGCCGCCCGCCGTCGCTGCCCCCCCCCTCTCTCATTGCCACCTGAACGCGGTTGAGGGCGACCCTCTCGGCACCTGAACGCGCCCAGGGGCGGATTTCGCACGCCTGAACGCGATGAAGGGTGGATTCTGCGATGAGTCCTCGCCCGAAGTCGCCCTCAACCGCGTTCAGGTGCCGAGAGGGGGGGCGAGAGGGGGAGGGGGGCGGAGATGGCGCAGCCGTCAGTGCGGCAGTGCCGAGAGGTACGCCGCCCCCGCCTGCGTGGGGACGTAGCGCTGCCCCTGCTTCACGGCGAAGCCCGCCTTGGCGAGCCAGGAGAGGGCGCGTGACCACGTGGGTGCCGACGACCCGTAGAGCTCCGCGAGCTCGGAGGCGCCGCCGGAACCTGTGGCCACCAGGTGCCGGAGGGCCTGGAGCTGCCGGCTGTTGAGGGGTTCCGATACCGGTTGGACGGGCGCTGCGGCGCCTTGCGCGGCATACCCGGGCGCAGGCGCCGCCGGGTACGCGCCCGGGTACGGCACCGGGTAACCCGGTGCGGGAGCAGGCTGGTAGGGATCGGGGTAGCCGGCCGGGTAGGCAGCGGGTTGCCCATAGGCAGGGGCCGGGGCCGCGGGGGCCGTCGGGTACGGCGGCGCCCCGTAGGGCTGCGGGGTGCCGTAAGGGGCGACGGCTGCCGGGGGCTGGGCGGTGGCAGCCGGGCTGCCCATGGGGGCCCCGGCCTGCGGCGCGCAAGGGGCTGCGGGGGCCTGCGCCGGCCATGGGTCCCCCTCGGACACCAACGAGATGGTGACCACGCAGCCGCCCTGGATGTTGTCCTCGATGGTGAGGGAGCCGCCCTTGTCCTCCATGTACTGGGAGGCATACGGCAGGCCCGACCCCACGCCGCGGATGTAGCGCTTCATCTCCTCCGTGGCGCTCGACGTGCCGTACTCCAGGGCCAGCCGCTTGTCGGCGATGCCGGGCCCCTGGTCGGAGAAGCGGATCGTGTCTCCCCCGTCGAGGATGGAGACCGTGGGGGCGGTGAAGTAGGCGTGGATGAGGTTCTCCACGCACTCGCGGATGACGGTGAACGGGATGGAGCCGCCCTGCTCCTTGGCGAGCCGGTTGACTGTCGCGGTGACCTCCTCGAGGTACGTGCGGACGTCGGAGGGCTCCACCACCACCACGCGGGGAGCAGCCGCGGCATCGTCGTAGACGGCCACGCGCGCCGGGCTGTGGACCTCCATGGCCCCCTCGGGCGCTTGGGGCGCCCCGTCGGGCCCGTTCTCGACGAACGGATAGAACGAATCGGCCATGGAGGTCTCGCTTTCGACAGTATTTCGTCGGGTGTTGAAATCTTGCGGCGGATTTCTTTCGTTGCGGAAGTCGTTTTTTCAACAAGCGGTGAAATGCTGTTGAAAACCGAGAATACCGGTGCAAGGAACCGCGCAAACCCATAGTATCCGATGGCGTTTTTTCATGGACTGCGAACGGTTTCTTTCACCTTGCGGAACACGGTGCATGATTGCGCAGGGACGGTGGGCATACGCTGCCACCCCCGCTCACGTGGTCTTTGTGTGATAATTGACAGTTCGTGAAGGGGGCTCCTACAATCGTGGAGCTTGTGCTGCAACCAACCGCAGCTAGAACGCAGTATCCAGGAGGGTTTCCCAATGAAGCGTACGTACCAGCCCAATAAGCGGAAGCGCGCCAAGTGCCACGGCTTCCGTTCCCGCATGGCCACTTCCGCCGGTCGTAAGGTGCTCGCCCGCCGTCGCGCCAAGGGCCGCAAGCGCCTCACCGTGTCCAAGACCCGCCCCCGCTAAGGCCTCCTCTCCGTGAGAACGCTCAAGTCGGCCAAGGCCTTTGAGCGCGTCTTCAAGAAGGGGCGCCGCGGCCGATCGCCGTTCGTTCGCGTGTCGGTGTTGGCGTGTGAGGGATCGGAGCAGCCGAGCGCCGCGTTCGTGGCGCCCAAGCGGCTCGGTAACGCGGTCTATCGCAATCGCTGCAAACGCGTCTTGAGAGAGGCAGCCCGCGCAAGTGGGCTGCCTCTGCTT
>CBCSOI010000036.1:0-9703 GCA_965141595.1 uncultured Atopobiaceae bacterium
CCTCATGCCCGCAGCCTTGACCGCCGAGAAGACCCGGTCGTAGTAGGCGAGGCCCTCGGCGCATGGCTCTGCCTCGTCACCCTCGGGATAGAGGCGCGCCCAGCTGATGGAGAAGCGGTAGATGTCGATACCCAGCTCCTGCAGGAGGTCGATGTCTTCCTGCAGGTGGTCGTAGCCTCCGGTGCCGCGACAGAACGGGTAGTTGCCCTTGCCGGCGGCGAGGTCGTCCTTGGCGCGCTCGACGGCAGACGCAGTGAGGAGTCTGGTCTCGCAGGTGGCGTCACTTGTCCGGGGCTTCCAGGGCCGGACGTCTTGGGTGTCCAGGCCTTTGCCTCCGGCGGTGTGGCCGCCTTCGTACTGGGAAGAGGCGGTGGCTCCGCCCCACATGAGCTCTCGGGGCATCGGGGGCTCCTTTCTCACGGATCTCATAGGTTGAGTGCCCGGGCGGCGGCGAGGAAGGCGCCGTCGAGGGGCGTGCCGGCTGGTGGGGTGGGCACGAGCCCCGGCGCGAGGGACCGGGTGAAGGGGCCGAGCAGGATGTCGCCCGCCGAGAGGAGGCCGCCGGTCCACGAGACCGGGGCGCCGGGGTGGCCCGCAGCGGCGACGTCTGCCAGGAGGGCGAGCTCGCCGGCCGTGCGGTCCACGAGCGCCAGGGCGGCGGGGTCCCCTGCGGAGGCGGCTTCGAAGACCGCCGGGGCCGCGCGGGCGAGGAGGCGGCGCTGGTCCTGCGTGCGGGCCAGCATGGAGACGATGTCCTCGGGGGAGGCGGCATCGAGGGAGCGGCAGACCGCATCGGAGAGCAGGGGGCTTCTCGGTTCCCTCCCATCGTGTTGGCGCAGGGCGGTCCCGACGGCTTCCCGGCCCAGCCACGAGCCGGATCCCTCGTCGCCTACGGGCCAGCCCCATCCACCCACACGTACGGCACGGCCGTTGAAGGACGCCACGGCGATGGAGCCGGTGCCCGCCACCACGAGTACGCCGTCGGCGCCGCCGAGGGCCCCGAGGCGGGCGGCCTCGGCGTCGCTCGCCACCAGGAGCGCGGCGGCATCGGGGAAGGCGTGCCCCAGGGCCTCTCGCAGGGGACCCTCCCTGCCGGGGCCGAAGCCGGCAAGACCCACGGACACCGCGACGTCCGCCAAGGGAACGCCGGCCTCCCCGCAGACGCGGGCGACCCCTGCGAGCACACCCTGTGCCATGGCCCTGACCCCAACTTGGGCCGGGTGGCATGTGGTCGACTCGCCCTCGGCGAGCACGGACCCGGAGGGGTCGCGGAGTTCGAACCTGGTCCGAGTGCCCCCGGCATCGACGGCTGCAACGTGCATGGCGGCTCCTCTCTCAAAGGGGCCCGGCGTCATGGCCGGGCCCCGCGGGGTTACGGTCGTCGGTCGATACCGTTGTCGACTAGGCCGCCTCGGCCTCGTCGGCCCTCTCCTCGGCGAGGACCTGCCGCTCCCAGGCGCGGAAGAACGGGTAGTAGATGGCGACGCCGAGGGCGATGAGGGCCACGGAGAGCACGGCAGCCCTCCAGTCGCCGCCACAGGCGAGGAACGCTCCCACGGGCCCCGGGAGCGTCCAGGGGACGATGGCTCCCACGAAACGGCCCACGAGGCCCAAGGACAGGCAGAAGTACGAGATGAGGACGTTCACCACAGGGACGAGGACGAGCGGGATCATCATCGTGGGGTTGAGCACGAGGGGGACGCCGAACATCAGGGGCTCGTTGATGTTGAAGACGGCAGGGACGATGGTGGCCTTGCCCATCATCTTCCCGTACTTGGAGCGCGAGGCGAACAGCAGCAGGATAGCGAGGCTGATGGTGCAGCCCGAGCCGCCGATCTGGACGAACCACTGGAAGAACGGCTCCGAGACCACGTGCGGCAGCGCGGCACCCGCGGCGTAGGCGGCGGCGTTCTCATCGAGGAGAACGAGCCAGAGCGGGCGGGCGATGGAGTAGACCACGGAGCTGCCGTGGATGCCGAAGAACCAGAAGAGCATCTCGAGGAAGACGACCACGAGCGCGGCACCCAGGGTGTCGACGCCCGACACCAGCGGCATGATCAGCGCGGTGATGAAGTCGTGCACGTTGAATCCGCCCCAGATGCACACGGCCGAGAACAGGAAGAAGACGATGGCCGTGGGAATCAGCGCCGCGAACGAGTTGGAGACGGCCTCGGGGACCTGCGGGGGCATCTTGACCGTGAGGTGGTGCTGCACGCAGAGACGGTAGATCTCCACGGCCGCGAAGGCGGCGATGATGGCCACGAAGAGCTGCCCGGTGCCCAGGTAGTTCATGTTCATGACATAGGCGCCGTTGACGGCGGCCATGGCGTCGGGGAAACCGGCGTCGGCCAAGGGCGAGGCGGCAAGTGCCGCGCTGACGGCGTCGTCGAGGTCGGGCATCATGACCGGGACGATGGTGAGCAGCATGGCCATGACGGAGAGGAGGCCGCTCATGAGGCCGTCCACCTTGTAGGAGCGCCCGAGCGAGTACCCGATGCCGAAACAGGCGTAGAGCGACAGGATGTACATGGTCATGCGGTAGGGGAGCAGGATCTTGACGGCGTTGGCCTTGAGCCAGGCAGCCACGGCCCAGTCGGCCGGCATCTGGTTGTAGGCGAAGGCGATGACCATGAGGAACGAGCTCACGATGATGAGCGGGAGGGTGGAGACGATGCCGTCGCGGATGGCGCGCAGGTGCCGTTGCTCGGCCACGCGGGCCATGGGGCCGGCGAGGTGCTCGTCGATCCATCCCGACATCGATTCGAATGCTGCCATGGTGGTTTCTCCTTGGTCCTGTTGTGTCCGGGTTCTAAGCCAGCTCGGGCAGGAGATCCGTCAGCTGGGTGTAGAGCTTGGCACCGCCCATGGGGCTGTAGGCCATGGGCTGGATGAGACAGACGGGCACGGAGGCCGCCTCGCAGGTGGCGGCGAGGTCCTTGAAGCGGTGGCGCACCTGGGGCGCCACCATGACCGCGTCGTAGCCCTCCTTGAGCTCGTCCTCGAGCGCGGAGGTGCCGCAGGCCGCGACCTCGAGGTCGATCGAGTGCTTGGCGGCCTCCTTCCTGAGCGCGTCCTCGGCGATGGTGGAGGACATGCCCCCGGAGCAGACGACGAGTACCTTCATGGCTTTCTCCTTTTCTCTGGGAAGGGTGCGTGCATGTGCGTCAGGCGAACAGGATGAGGAAGAGGGCCGAGAGGACGGCGGAGAGCCCGGCCGCCACGAGCCAGAACGAGGGGACGGCCCCGCGGTGCGTCTCGTGGAAGTACTGCATGGCGGCCACCGTGAGACCCACGAGCGTGCCGGAGGCGATGGCTGCAACCCACGGCCGGCCGGGTGCTGCGGCCCAGGCGAGTGGCGGGACGACGAACACGGCGACGACGAGGGCGGCGCAGACGACGGCACCGCTCAGGAACCCGAAGCGCGGGATGTCGTGGTCGGTCTCGCCGAGCCAGCGGCGCGCGAGGTCGGGTTTGGCCTTGCCGGCCGCCGCCCTACTCATCCGAGCTCCCCTCGAGCTCGGCGACACGGCGCTCGAGGGCGTCGATGCGGCGTGTCAGCCCCACCATATGGGAGATGAGCGACTGCGCCTCCAGGGCGCACATGAGGTGGTCCTGGGCGTGGACGAAGATCATGGACAGGGGCACCTCCTCGCCGGCCGCCGCCCGCTGGATGAACTCGGTCTGGATGTTGTGGGCCTCGAGCTGGTCGCGCTCGGCACGCCCCAGACCCTCCTCCGCCTCGTCGAGACGTCCCTCCTCGGCGGCGGCGAGCGCCTCGTATGCCTCCCCCTTGGCGTTGCCGCCTATGGCGACGATGGCGAAGGCCTTCTCGAGGGCGGTCTCCTGGTTCATCTTTCTTCCTTTCTCCGGGGGTCTGCGAGGGCGACGGCGGCGCGCACGCTGCCGTCGGCCCGCTCGAGGAGCGACTCTGCCGTCTCCACGGGGACGTCTGCCAGAAGGGAGACGATGGCGGGCTTTGCCCTCCCGTCGGTCTGGGAGAGGACCGAGGCGGCCTGGGCCTCCGTGGCGTCGCAGGCCTGCTCCACGATGGAGCGGGCTCTGGCTCGAAGCTTCTCGTTGGTGGCCTGGACGTCCACCATGAGGTTGCCGTAGGCCTTGCCCGTGCCCACCATGGACCCGGTGGATATCATGTTCAGGATCATCTTCTGTGCCGTGCCGGCCTTCAGGCGGGTCGAGCCGCAGAGCACCTCGGGGCCGCACGGCACCTCGATGGCGAGGTCGGCGATCGTTCCGATGGCCGAGTGGCCCGTGCATGCCACGGCGGCTGTCCTGGCGCCTCGCTCGCCGGCGCGTCGGAGGGCGCCGGCGACGTAGGGTGTGCGCCCGCTGGCGGCAAGGCCGACCACGAGGTCCCTCTCGCCTACGGCGATGCCGTCGACGTCGGCCGCCCCGAGTCCCTCGTCGTCCTCGGCCCCCTCGACGGCGCAGGTGAGCGCCTTACGGCCGCCGGCTATGAGCCCCACCACGACGCCGTCGGGGACGCCGAACGTGGGACGGCACTCAACGGCGTCGAGCACCCCGAGGCGACCCGAGGTGCCGGCGCCCACGTAGACGATGCGGCCGTGGGCCGCCAGCGCCTCCCGGCCCCAGGCGATGGCCTGCGCGACCTCGTCGAGGACACGCCCCACTGCCAGGGCCACCTCGCGGTCCTCCCGGTTCATGGCCTGGGCCACCTCGAGCGGGCTCATGGTGTCCAGGTCGCGTGTGCCGGGGTTGGGTGTCTCGGTCGCGATGGCGTTCAGGTCCACCAAGGTTCCTCCCTTCACGGTCTGTTGCGTCGCGACCATTCTTGCCGTTCTCACAACGAGTTCTTGTCCGCCGCGGGAGATGACCGGTTTGTACCGCGCCTTGAGAAGGGAGGTGAGGGGGAGGGGCCGTTCGCCGAGCGCCTGCGACCGTTCGTTGGGGAGGACATCGACTGGTATATCGCAGAGCTTCCACAGAGGATGGTCAGGAACCTTGAGCGGCGACCGTCCCGGCCGGACGCAGGCCTAGTCCGTCTCGCCCAGGGCCTTGTGGTGGTAGTTGCCGGCGAATCGCCGGGAGGCGGCGTCGTAGTCGCGGAGGGCCACCACGGTGAAGAGCACGTCCACGACATGGAGCTGTGCGATCCGGCTCGCCATGGCCCCGCTCCGCAGGCCGTGCTCGCTGGCGGCCACGCAGAGTGCGACGTCGGTGTAGGGCAGGAGGCCGTGGCCGCTCACGGCCGCCGTGACCGATATGACCGGCGCCCCCGCGCCCTTGGCGCGGCGGGCGCACTCCACGACCTCGGCCGTCTCCCCGGAGTAGCTGAACGCCACGGCAACGTCGTCCGGGCCGATGTTCTTGGCTGCGAGGAGCTGCGCGTGCCAGTCGGCGTTGCAGACGCAGGGGATGTTGGCCCGCAGGAGCTTGAGGGCGAGGTCCTCGGCCACCAGCTGGGAGGCGCCCATGCCGAAGAGCACGACGCTGCGGGCGTGGCCCACGAGGTAGGCGGCACGGTCGACGGCCGAGACGTCGAGGGCGACGGCCGTGGCGTCCAAGGCGTGGACGGTGCGGCTGCTGAGCTTGTGGATGACCGACCGGGTGGAGTCGCCGGGGCCGACGTCCCCCATGGACGAGCGGGCGGAGCGCCGGCGGGCGGCGAGGTCGTAGATGAGGGCCTGCTGGAAGTCTCGGTAGCCGTGGTACCCCAGCTTGCGTACGAGGCGCATGATCGTGGATACCGACGCCCCGCAGGCGTCGGCGAGCTCCCTCACTGTCAGGCCTGCCGCGCCCTCCACGTCGCCCACGACGAAGTCGAGCACCGACGCCTCGGCCGGGCTCGCGTAGCGTCGGTACTCCTCGAGCTTGAAGTTGGTGCCGTTGATCTCCACGGTCGTGCCCCCGCCCGTTATCCCTGCCGCTTGAGCTCCTGCTCCACGAGGTCGGCGGCGTCGGCCACCGTGAGCTCGAACTCCTCCAGGAACTTGCCCTTGAGGGTGCGCAGGACGAAGTCGGCCGGGTCCATGCGTCCCGGCGGTCGGCCGATGCCCACCTCCACGCGCTTGAAGTCGCGGGTCCTGAGCTTGTCGGCGATGGAGCGCAGCCCGTTGTGGCCGTCCAGGCCGCCGCCAGCCTTGTACCTCACGGAGCCGGCCGGGATGTCGAGCATGTCGTGCACCACGAGGATGCCCTCGGGCTGCACCCGGTGCTCGCGGGCAAGCTTGGAGACGGGGCCGCCGCTCGTGTTCATGTAGCTCTGGGGTTTGGCGAGGAGCACCTGGTGCCCGGCAACGGTGCACGGGGCGGTGAGGGCGCCAGCCTCCTGCTTCCAGTAGCCGGCGCCCCAGCGCCCGGCCAGGAGGTCCACCACCATGAAGCCCGCGTTGTGGCGTGTGTCGGCGTACTCGTCGCCGGGGTTGCCGAGACCCACGACCATGGCGATGGGCACGGGTGCCTTGGACGGGTTGGCACCACGGGGGCGCTTGCCGCCGGTTGCGGGTTCATCACGATGCTTGGCTGCCATGGTGCTCCTCGGTCTAAGGCGAAAGGTAAAAGGTCGATGGTTCATTCCCAACGGGTAGCCGCGGTGTCCGGTCACTCCCCCTTGAACTCGTTGTCGCTGTAGCGGGCCCACGTCTCGTACATGTCGAGGTAGTTCTCCTTGATGAAGCGACGGATGGTGGCGAGCTCGCGGTCTGTGAGCCGTCCTCGCTGCACCACCTCCGTGTCGCCGTTGCCCTTCACGAAGATCTTGGCCGACCCTCGCTCCGTGAGCCTCCGGTCGCTTGCGTGGGCGTGCATGCACTCGACCACGCAGTGGCTGGTGAAGTAGAGGAAATAGCCGCAGATCTTGAACGAGTAGTACTTAGGCATAGGCGGGTTCGAGAAACGCGGCGTTCTTGGCGAGGAGGACGTTGACGAGCCGGAGCTCGATGTCGTCCATCGTCGATTCGAGGACGGTTCCGTCGAGGGCCAGCAGGGAGGCGCTGTACGGGGGCTCGAGGTTGAGGATGCGGACGACCCTGCGCCCGTCGTCGCCCCGTTCGGCGGTGAAGGCGTATCCCCGTACGATCATGTCGGCGCCCTGCGCAACGTCACGCGCGGTCAGCTCGTTCATAGGACGGCCACCTCCTTTATGGGGGTCAGGAAATCCTCGGGGTCGAGGTAGAGGTTCTCGAGGATGGGGACGAGGTCGATGTACTCCTCCACCGGCTCCTCCTGTCCCTCGTAGCATGCGAGGACCACGAGGTAGCCGTCATCCCACTGGAGGACGGCCGAATAGCTTCGGAGCCGGGGGGAGGTACGGAACCTGACCCTTCTCTCGCGCGTTGCAAAGCAGGAGAGCTCGCCGTCGACGCTCAGGACGGCGCGATGCTCGGTCGGGGGCATGGTACCCATCGGCCCTCCTCTCCGGTGATCGTCGGTCGTTACGACCAGTCTAGCCGTCGCCCTCATGTCCTGCGAGGAACCCGTCCAGCCCCCTGAGCCCCCAGGCCAGGCGCTCGCCCATGGCGTGGGCGTGGCCGCCGGGGAAGCCCTTGAACCCCGTGCGGGCGCCGAGGCCCCGCAGGAGGCGCACGGTGTCGTCCGTGGCGGTGGCCACGGTGCGCATGACGGGCCGGGGCCCGCGGGCCTCCTTGGTGCCAAGGGAGAGGAGAGCCGCGCACCCCGAGAGGTCGCGGCCGTGCCCCTGGAGCCACGGCACCCAGCCCGGGTACCAGAGCGAGCCGGAGAGGCTGGCCGCGGCGGAGAGCCGCGGCGACGAGACGAGCGCCCAGAGGGCGAAGAGGCCGCCGAGGGAGTAGCCGCAGACAGCGGCGCGGGCCCCGGCGGGGACGACCCCCTCCACGCGGCGCAGGGTCTCCTCGGCATGGCCGCCGAAGGGAGGCTCGCCCTGGAAGAGGGGAGGAGCGGCCCACGGCGTGAGGAGGTCGCCCCAGTCGTCCACAGGAAACCGCACGACCTCCGAGGAGAGCCCCAACCCCGGAGGCACCGGCAGGGGCCGAGCGGGGGAGTCGATCAACACGATCGCATTGGAGTCGCGACGTGACACAAAGCACCGTCCCCTTTGAAGAAGCGCAGCTCGTTAGGCGGTGCGCGGGCCCGTGAGCGTAACCCGGCCGCCCGGCGCCGCCATGAACCCCGACAGAGAAAAGGCCCGAGGAGACTTTGCTCAAGGACTTGGGGGCGAAGCCGGGGCCCCACGTCCGAGGGCAAAGTCTCCTCGGGCCAGGTCGCGATGACTTAGAGGTTCATGTCGGCGCCGACCATGCCGCTGACGCTCACCTCGTTGTAGATGCGCTGGATGCACTCGGCGAACTCGTCGGCCACGGTGATGGTCTTGATCTTGCTGTCGTGGCAGGCGGGGTCCAGGGGCACGGCGTCGGTGACCAGGCACTCCTCGATGGGGGCGTCCTCGATGCGCTCCACGCCGGGGCCCGAGAAGATGCCGTGGGTGGCGCACACGTAGATGTCGCCGGCACCGAGCTTCTTGAGCTCGCGGACGCTGGCGCAGAGGGTCCCGGCGGTGTCGATCATGTCGTCGTTGATGATGCAGGTCTTGCCCTTGATGTCGCCGATGATGCCGGTGACGGCGGCCTGGTTGTGCTTGGGGCGGCCCTTGTGGGCGATGGCCAAGGAGCAGCCGAGCATGTCGGAGAGCTTCTTGGCGGCCTTGGCGCGGCCCACGTCGGGGGAGACCACCACGAGCTCGTCGGTGTCGAAGCCCATGGCGTTGTAGTAGTTGCCGAACAGCGGCAGGGCGGTGATGTGGTTGACCGGGATGTTGAAGAATCCCTGGATCTGGTTCTGGTGCAGGTCGAGGGTCACCACGCGGTCCACGCCGGCGGTCTCGAGCAGGTTGGCCACGAGGCGGGCGGTGATGGGCTCGCGGGGAGCGGCCTTGCGGTCCTGGCGGGCGTAGCCGTAGTGGGGGATGACGGCCGTGAAGGTGCGGCACGAGGCACGGCGGGCGGCGTCTGCGGTGATGAGGGTCTCCATCATCATGTCGTTGACGTTGGCGCCCACGATGGACTGGACGAAGAAGACGTCCGCGCCGCGCACCGACTCGTCGAAGCGCGCGTAGATCTCGCCGTTGGCGAACTTCTCGAGGAGGAGCCCCGAGAGCTCCACGCCGAGCAGGTCCGCGATGCGCTGGGCCAGCAGCGGGTTGCTCGAGCCGGTGTAGAGCTTGAAGCGCTTGGTCATCGGCGTGATCTTGTTGAGGTCCTGATCCTGGTTCATGGTCGCCTTTCTCTACGACTCTCTGCTGGCGGCGCGCTTGGCGGCGTACCCTTCGACATTGGTCTGACGGGCGCGGGCGATGCCCAGGGCGCCGTCAGGAACGTCCTCGACGATGCAGCTGGCGGCCCCGGTTATGACGTCGGAGCCCAGGTTGACGGGGGCAACCATCATGGTGTTGGAGCCGATGAAGGCCCGGTCGCCGATGGTGGTGGGGTTCTTCTCGTAGCCGTTGTAGTTGCAGGTGATGGAGCCGGCGCCCACGTTGACGTCGTCGCCCATGGTGGTGTCGCCGATGTAGGAGAGGTGCGGGACCTTGGAGCCGCGGCCGATCGTGGACTTCTTGATCTCCACGTGGGTGCCGGCCTTGGAGCCGTCCAGCATGTGGGTGCCGGGGCGCAGGTAGGCGCGGGGGCCGCAGGAGACGTCGTCCTCGATGACGGCGCCATCGGCCACGGTCTCGTCGACGGTGCAGCGG
>CBCSOI010000037.1:0-9652 GCA_965141595.1 uncultured Atopobiaceae bacterium
CGCACCTGGTTGGCCACGGCCGAGATGGCCGACAGCCCGTACGACACCGAGTAGGGCCGGTTGCGCTTGCGGTGCAGCACCGGCACCATGCCCGTGCAGCCGTCCTTGGCCGCCTGCACGGCCACGCCGCCCAAGGTGGAG
The DNA here is from genome assembly GCA_965141595.1 of uncultured Atopobiaceae bacterium. GTDB lineage: Bacteria > Actinomycetota > Coriobacteriia > Coriobacteriales > Atopobiaceae > Granulimonas. Next base: position 142 of record CBCSOI010000037.1, read on the forward strand.
GCCTCCTCGAGGTCCGTGGCGCTCGCCAGGTGCGAGGCGCAGCGCTGCAGCGTGGAGAACTCCACGGCGCGCGTCTTCACGCCCAGGCGCCCCTTGAGCAGGGCGGCCAGGTCGCGTCCCACGCCGCTCTGGGTGGCCACGTGGCCGAAGGCGTCGATGCCCACGGACTCGTCGCGGAACAGCGGCTCGCCGTCCGCGCGCACCACGCCCTCGCTGGCGGCCACCACCACGGTGTCGCGCTCCTCCAGGAGGTGCTCCACGGCGGCCACGAAGGCGTCGACGTCGAGCGGGGACTCCGGCAGCAGGATGAGGTCGGGGCCGCCGGCCCCGGGGCGTCCGGCCAGGGTGGAGGCCGCCGTGAGCCAGCCGGCGTCGCGGCCCATGATCTCCACCACGGTGACGCTCTTGAGGAAGTAGGCGGCCGAGTCGCGTGCCACCTCCTTCACCGCGCAGGCCACGAACTTGGCGGCGCTGCCGTAGCCGGGGGTGTGGTCGGTGCCCACCATGTCGTTGTCGATGGTCTTGGGCACGCCCATGAAACGGATGGGGCTGCCCACGCGCTCGCCGTGGCGGGCGAGTTTCTCGATGGTGTCCATGGAGTCGTTGCCGCCGATGTAGAGGACGGCGTCCACCCCGAGGGCCTCGAAGCGCGAGAAGAGCCGCTCGAACGGCGCGGTGTCGTCGTCGGGGTCGGGGAGCTTGTAGCGGCAGCTGCCGAGCAGGCTCGCCGGCGTGCGGCGGAGGAGGTCCAGTTGGAGCGGGTCGGAGAGCAGGCCGTCGAGGTCCACCACCCGGCCGGCCAGCACGCCCTCGATGCCGTTGCGCATGCCCAGCACGCGGGCACCCAGCTGGTGGGCGCACTCGAAGACGCCCGCGAGCGTGGCGTTGATGGCCGCCGTGGGCCCTCCCGACTGACCGACCAGCACCGTCGCGTTCCAGCTCTCCCGTGGCGCCATGGCACCCCTCCCTCGTGTACCGACCATGCACGCACCACTTTAGGGTAACCGGGGGCCGGACGGCGCCGCGGCCGAGCGCGGGCGGGCCGCGGCGCCGGCCACCGGTCTCCGGGCCGGCGGGGCCACCGTCACGCCCCGGTCGTCTCCGGGGCCGGCAGGGCCGAACGGGCGGCCTCGGGGACCTGGTCCCAGGCCACCTCCTCCCAGGAGACGACGCCCACGAGGGGGCGCGTCTCGAGCAGCAGGTAGGCCTTGTCGCGCAGGACCCGCTCGGTGTCGAGGGTCACGGGCGCCGGCCTGCCGTCGGGGGTGACGCCGTCGAGGGTGTAGGAGTAGGCCATACCGCCGTGGGGCTCGATGGGTCGCACGCGGTTGTCGTCCACCTGCACGTAGACCCGGCCCGGGTCGCGGTACTCGCTGTAGAGCGCCACGGCCGCGAGCGCGCACACGCCCAGCACGGCCACGAGGCCGATGACGACCTTCCTTGCCATGGGAACCTCCCGCCTGTCGGGGGCGTCGGCCGTCCGGCGCCCGGTGGGCCCATGGTCCCAAGGGAGCCGGTGACGGGCCATCGATGGAGGTGACGCGGCGGTGACGCTTTCGTAAGGCCGGGGCCGGGGCGCGGCCGGGACCTGCGGCGCGGCCGCGCCCCGGCCCCGGTCCCCTCTTCTATCAAGAAGTTGATGAATGCCGTCGACGGCCCCGGCCGCCCCGTGCGGTATGGTGGGAAGGACAGCCTCCGAGCGACAAGGAGCCCTTCCGTGGACCGTTCGCGCCGCAACCTGCTCACGTCGTTGCTCGCCGCCTACAACGGGGGCACCGACTCCCCGACGGGCCGGGTGGCGGCCTACCTCCTCGAGCACTTCGACTCCCTCTCCCAGATCTCGAGCCGCGACGTCATGGCCGCGGCCGACGTCACCCGCCCCGAGCTCCGCAGCGCCGTCGCGGCCCTCGGTCTCGCCGACTTCGCCGACGTCGCCCGCTGCGGCGGCGAGTGGCAGCTCTTCCGCGACTTCTTCCTCGGCTACGTGGCCTCCGGCGGCGACGCGGGCCGGCTGCGCTCCGAGATCGCCCGGCTCTACGACTCCGTGGACGCCGCGCTGGGCACGCCCGTGACGGCGTCGCTGGTCTCCTCGCTCCACGACGCGCGCACCGTGGTGGTGCTCACCGCCGACTCCTCGGCCGCCGCCCTGGCCGAGTTCCAGCGCGCCATGGTCATGGAGGGGCGCCTCGTGCGCCTGGTGTGCGAGAGCGACCCCAAGGAGGCGCTGCTGGCGTCGCTGGGGCCGGCCGACCTGCTCGTGGCCGTGTCCACCTCGGGCGGCTCCGTGAAGCGCTGCCTCGACCTCCTGGAGGGGTGCGGGGCCTGGAAGGTGCTCGTCTCGGCCTGCGACGACGAGCTCGTGCAGACACCCTTCGACGACGCCCTGCTCATCGGCCACGCCATGGCCGAGGGCGAGCCGCTGCACCGGGTCTTCGCCACCTACGGCGTGGCGTACCTGTTCGACCGCCTCTTCGCCGAGTACGCGATGGAGTGGGACCCGGAGCGCGGTCGGGTGGGGGCGGAGTAGGCGTCCCCTGCCGGCCCTCCTGCCGGCCCCTCCTGCCGGCCCCTCCTGCCGGGCCTCCTGCCGGCACCTCCTGCCGGGCCTCCTGCCGGCACCTGAACGCGCCTGAGGGCGACCCTTTCTGTACCTGAACGCGGCCGAGGGCGGATTTCCCCTCCCTGAACGCGTCTGGGGGCGGATTCTCCGACCCGGCGCCGTCCGAGGTCGCCCTCAATCGCGTTCAGGTCCGGAGGAGGGGCTGCCGAGAGGCGCTTCCTGCGGCGCGGCGGCTTCAGGTCAGGCGCGGAGCGCCGGGTCAGCCAGCAGGAGGTCCACCATGAGGCCGTAGCTGGCCGTGCCGGCCCGTTGGCCGTTGGCCTTGAGGTAGCCGTCGTTCACGGCGTCGCCGAGGTCCTGGAGGGGGCCGCGGTAGGACGCCGCCATGTCCGCCCGGGCGGCGCGGTCGCCGGCCACGGCCAGGTCCCTCTCGCCGTGGATGCGGGCCCAGGCCTCGGGGTCGGCCCGGCGGAGCGCCGCCATGGCCTCGTCGTAGGCCATGGTGTAGCCGCTGTAACGGGCGAGGGGGTCGTCCGAGGCCGCGCAGGCCAGGTAGCCGATGTAGTTGGCCTCGTCCTCGCGCATGAACCCGGCGCGGTGGGCCAGCTCGTGGCCCATGGTGGCCGGGATGGAGAGGCGCGGCCAGTCGCAGCTGACGTTGGCCTCGGCCGTGTAGGGGAAGTAGACGCCGGTGATGCCCACGAGCGACATGGCACGCGACGCCAGCACCGGCTTGGGGTCCGAGAAGCCCACGGCAAAGAGACCCGGGTAGTGGTCGTTCAGCGCCCGTACCTGCGACGTCGCGGCCCGTGCCATGGCGGGAAAGTCCCCGGCGGCATCGCCCGTGGTGGACGGCCGGCTGCGGAGCCAACCGTCCGAGACGGGCCCCAGCGCGGCGCGGCTCTCGTCAACGCGGCGCCCGAGCTCCTCGCAGAGGGACGTCAGGCGCTCGGCGCGCTCCTCGGCAGGGAGGGCGCGCACCTCCTGCAGGGCCGGACCGTAGCCGGCGAGCTCGGCGAAGGTGGGTCGGCTGTAGTTGAGGCCCTGGAGCGCCATGAAGAGGGCCCAGGCCGCCGCGGCCACGGCGACGGCCGGCACCGTGCGGCGCCCGGCGGCGGCGAGCCGGCGCCCGCGGCCGGCATGGACGATGGCGGCGACGGAGCGCGCGAGGTAGACGATGGCCACGACGGCCGCCGCGACGACGACCCACTCCGCCACGGAGAAGGGGGCGAGACCGGGCAGAAAGCCTGTGGCGTTCGAGAGCGCCACATAGGGGCCGCAGGCCCAGACGTCGGAGGGGTGGGCGGCGAGCCAGACGGAACCCGCGAGGGCGGCCGCCGCCGCGGCGAGGCACGCGCCCACAGCGGCGCGGCGCGGGTGGCGCAGACGGCGCAAGCGACGCAGGTGGCGCAGGTGCATGACCCCTCCTCTCGACGGCCCCACCATACCGGATGGGCGTGACGAAGGGGATGGTGGCACGGGTCGCTTGGTATAATCTATTAATTATGTTTTGCACCGATCGCCCGGAGACGGGTGTAGGATGGCGGGGGTGGCTGTCGGCGCTCGACGGAGGGGGTCCCATGGCCTTTCGCGGCACCTACCTCGGGATTCCTGCCTTGGCAGCGGGGGCGGCGCTGCTCACGGCCGTGGTCCTCTGCGTGCGGCTTGTCCGGAAGCGTTCTTGTTCGTGGGCGATCGTAGAGGCGGTGGTGGCACTGTGCGAGGCGAGCCTGCTTGTGCCGCTCGGCAGCAGCACGGCGGTCGCGTCCGGGGAGGTGCGGCCCCTTGTCGCCCTTGTCGCCGAATGGCATCCGGTTGCGCAAGGGCTGTTCTGCCTGATGGCCCTCTGCGTGCCGGTGGCCGTTTTCCTCATGGCGAGAGGTCGGCGTTCTGTGGCGCACCCTCTTGGGCCCGGACAGGTTCTGGCGGCCGTGCTGGCGGCCATCATCGGAATGCAGGTGGCGGCCTATCTGGTCGTCGGTGCCTCCTACGGCCGGGTGAGGCCTTGGTACGAGCCCTCTGCCAGCGTCGTGCGACTCTCGTACCTTCTCACGTGGATCGAGGTCGCGGCTGCCGCGGCTTGGACCGTGCGCCGGGCGCGACCTCGTCGTGTGTCCGTCGCGGTGCTTGTGGGCGGGGTCGCGGCAGGGTGTGTCGCCGGCTCATCGTGGTGCGGCGTCGCCCTGCTGAATCCTTGGGACGTCATCGCGTGGACCGACGCCGTTCCCCGTGGCGAGCTCGCGCCCGTCGCTGCGGTCTTGATCGCGATTCAGCTGTGCTGCGCGGCCGCGGTGTTACTCGGGGGACGGGCCGACAGGGAGGTGCGACCGAGTTGACGGGCCCGGGTGGACGACGCGGGCCCAAGCGGGTTCGGGGCTTCGGTGCACGGTTTCGGGCCTTCGGTGCGTGAAGAATCAAGATTCACGCTTTCAGTGCGCGGCTTTCCGCTCACCGAAGGCCTGGGATTCCGCACTGATGGCGCGAACCCGCGCATCGAAAGCGCGAACACGTCCCGGACGCGCGGACGCCCCGCGTGACAGCCGAGGAGCCCGACCAAGGTGACGGCGGTTCAGGTGTTGATGCCGATTCCCATGCCGACCGCGCTCCCGCCGGCGGCCCCGAGCGCCCCTGCCAGCGTCTCCGTTAGCACGCGGGCCGCCAGCTCGCTGCCGGCCTCGCTCGGGTGCACGCCGTCGGGGGCGAGGAGCCCGTCGCCCACGCCGCGCCCGTCGCCCGCCTCCCAGAACGCCGCGCCCACGTTGGCCACGGCCACGCCGCACCCCTGCGCGGCGCGCCCGAAGGCCTCCTGCATGGCGCCGTGCATCTCCGCAGGGGAGAGGCCCAGCCGCCCCAGGGCCGCGCTCCCGGCGCCGAAGGCCCACGTGCCGTACAGTACCGGCACCGCTCCCGCCTCGCGGGCCATGGCCGCCAGCCGGGCCACGCTCTCCAGGAACCGCCCGGTGGCGGTGGCCGGGCCGTGGCTCATCTCTTGCATAACGAGGGCGTCCACGCCGCCTGCGGTCAGCGCCGCCGCCGTGGCCGCCCCCAGCCGGGTGGACGGGTTGAGCTGTTCCGCCAGCCGGGCGCCGCCGCGGGCGTGCACGGCCACCTCGCGGCCGAGGAGCGCCGCCAGCCGGTCGGGCATCCCGTTTCGCGTGGTCAGGCTGTTGCCCAGCATGAGGATCGCCATGGAGGTCCCTTTCCGTAGATATCAATAAAGTAACGTGGCACGGTGACCCGGCCCCAAGGTCACGCGTCGCGGCCGTCCAGCTCCCGGGCCAGATGGCGGCCCGTGACCGATTCCGGGCAGGCCGCCACCTCGGCCGGCGTGCCCGCCACCACCACGGAGCCGCCCCGCTCGCCGCCGCCGGGGCCCAGGTCCACCACGTGGTCGGCGTTGGCGATCATGTCCAGGTCGTGCTCGATCACGAGCACCGTGGCCCCGTGGTCGACGAGCCCCTGGAGCACGCCGAGCAGCGACGCCACGTCCAACGGGTGCAGGCCGATGGTGGGCTCGTCGAAGACGAAGAGCGTGCCGGTCTGGTCGCGCCGCATCTCGCTCGCCAGCTTGAGCCGCTGGGCCTCGCCGCCGGAGAGCGCCGGCGTGGCCTCGCCCAGCGTGAGGTAGCCAAGACCCAGGTCGTGCAGCGTCTCCAGCTTGGAGCGCACGCCGCGCGGCCCGCCCAGGGCGTCGAGCAGCTCGTCCACCGTGAGGCCCATGAGCTGAGGCAGCGTGCGCCCGCCTTCGTCGTGGACGGCGTCGGCGGCCGGCGCGTAGCGGCTGCCGTGGCAGGCGGGGCACTCCACGTCCACGTCGGGGAGGAACTGCACGTCCAGGGACACCTGGCCGCACCCGTCGCAGACGGGGCACCGGAGCGACCCCGTGTTGTACGAGAAGTCGCCGGCCTTGAGGCCGAGGGCGCGGGCCTCGTCGGTCTTGGCGAACTCCCGGCGTAGCGCGTCGAGCATGCCGGAGTAGGTGCCCACGGTGGAGCGCACGTTGGCGCCGATGGGCGTGGCGTCGATGAGGTCGGCCCGCTCGATGCCGCCGGGCTCCACCAGGTCCACGCTGCCCGGCAGCGGCAGCCCGGCCTCCGCGGCCTGGAGGGCGGGCACGAGCTCCTCGAGCACGAGGGTGGTCTTGCCGGAGCCCGACACACCGGTCACGCAGGTGAGGCGCCCCACGGGGATGGAGACGTCCAACGCGCGCACCGTGTGCAGCGGCTCGGTGACCACCCGCACGGCCCCGCGGTCGAAGGTCTCGTCGGCCGGCGCCGGCGTGCGCACGGCCACCCGCTTCGCACCCGAGAGGAACGGGCCTATCCGCGACGCGGGGTCCGCCTCCACCTCGGCCACGGTGCCCTGGGCCACCACGGAGCCGCCGTCGGCGCCGGAGCCGGGGCCCATCTCCACGAGGTGGTCCGCGTGGGCCAGCACCCGCACGTCGTGGTCCACGAGCACCACGGAGTTGCCGTCGTCGAGTAGGTCGTCCACAACGCCGAGGAACCCCTCCACGTTGGCGGCGTGCAGGCCGATGGACGGCTCGTCGAGCACGTAGAGCACGCCCGTGCAGCGGCTGCGAACCGCCCGGGCCAGGGCCACGCGCTGGCGCTCGCCGGTGGAGAGCGTGGATGAGGCGCGGTCCAGGGCGAGGTAGCCCAGGCCCAGCCGTTGCAGGCGCACCATGAGCGGCTCCATCTCCTGCGTGATGGAGCGGGCCATGGCGGCCATCCCGGGGTCCAGGCCCTCGGTCACGTCGGGGGCCCACGCGGCCAGGGCGTCCAACGTCATGGTGCACACCTCGGCGAGGTTCCTTCCCTGCACCGTGGGCCGCCGCGCCGCCTCCGAGAGGCGGGTGCCGTGGCAGTCGGGGCAGGTGGCCTCGGTGAGGAACCTCGCCACGCGGGCCAGGCCCTTCTCGTCCCTCACCTTGGCCAGGGCGTTCTCTACGGTGCGCTTGGCCGAGAAGTACGTGAAGTCCAGCTCCACGGCCTGCTCGGAACCCTTGTTGCGGTAGAGGATGTGGCGCTTCTCGGCGGGGCCGTCGAGCACGATGGCCTGCTCCTCGGGTGTGAGGTCACAGAAGGGCACGTCCGTGCGCACACCCATCTCGGCCGCCACCTGGGGCATGAGGGCCCACATGAGCTGGCGCCACGGGGCCACGGCGCCCTCGTCGAGGGTCTTGGTGGGGTCGGGCACGAGGGTCCCCATGTCCACCTCGCGTACCACGCCGGTGCCTCCGCAGGTGGGGCATGCGCCGCCGGCGTTGAAGGAGAGGTCCTCGGCGCCGGGGGCGTCCACCTCGGCGCCGCACTCGGGGCAGACGAGCTGCCGTCCCATGGCCACGGCGGGCGACGGCGGCACGGGGTGCCCGTTGGGGCAGGTGTGCCAGGTGAGTCGCGAGAACAGGAGCCGCAGGTTGTTGAGGAGCTCCGTGGAGGTACCGAAGGTGGAACGCTCGTCGGGCACCCCGGGGCGCTGGCGCAGGGCCAGGGCTGCGGGGACGTGGCGCACGTCGTCCACGTCGGCGCGGGCCGTCTGGGAGATGCGCCGGCGCGTGTAGGTGGACCGGCCGTCGAGGGAGCGGCGGGACCCCTCGGCCCAGAGCACCCCCAGGGCCAGCGAGCTCTTGCCGGAGCCCGACACACCCGCCACCCCCACGAGCTCGCCGAGGGGGATGTCCACGTCGATGTCCTTGAGGTTGTGGGTGCGGGCCCCGCGGACCTCGATGCAGGTGGGACGTGCCATGGGGCTCCTGTCGTCAACTTGCAAATAGGGTGCGCGACAGAGGGGGCGGGCCCCCTGTCACGTTGAGGGGTTGACGATATCCGCGATGACGGCCGCGGGGTCGTCGCCCTCGGCCAGGGCCTTGAGCGGCCCGTAGGCCTCCACGAGCGCCCCCAGCGACATCCGCGCGTTGGCCGCGCTCGTGGACGGCAGCGCCAGGTGGGGCAGGTCGGGCCAGCGGTCGGCGTCGAAGCGCCGGTAGAGCCGGGCGGCGGCCCCTCCCGTGGTGGCGACGGCCGAGACGGGCGCGGCCTCCAGCACGCGGGCGAGGTCGTTGGGTTCGGGGTCGCGGATGGACGAGTCCGACGCACCGGCGATGGTGCACTGCGCCAGCACGTCCCAGAGCGCCACGCCGTGGGCCAGGGCGAAGGCGCGCCGCTCGTCCCCGGTGGCCGGCACGGCCTCGCCCCACAGCGCGGCGAGCACGGGCCAGAAGCGGTTCTGCGGGTGGCCGTAGTAGAAGCCCTGGGCGCGGGAGGCCGGGCTCGGCATGGTGCCGAGAACGAGCACGGAGCTGCGGCCGTCGAACACCGGCTCGATGGTGTGGGTCACGATCGCGGGCTCCAGGGCCATGGCTCCTCCTGTCGACAGGGCCGCTGCCCGGGAGTATAGCCCCCGCCTGGGGGCGTCATACCCGCCCGGGGTCCATGCCCGCCCGGTACGCTTCGCCGGCCCGCGCCCCGCCGCGTGCCGCGTGTCCGGTAAGGTGGTGGGCACGGGTGGGAGGAGGAGGCTGGGAGGCGGCCATGATCCGGGCGGTGTTCTTCGACATAGACGGGACCCTGCGGTCCACGGCCACGGGAGAGGTGCCCCCGTCGGCCCGGGACGCTCTCGCGGCGCTGCGCCGCCGCGGCGTGGCCGTGGCGGTGGCCACCGGGCGCCACCCCGCCGAGCTCGAGGAGATGGGCATCTCCCTCGACGTGGACGCCTTCATCTACCTCAACGGCCAGCTCTGCGTGACCGCCGACGGCACCGTCTTCCACCGCCGCACCCTCGAGGGGGCGGCCCGGGACGCACTCGTGGCGCTTTTCGACGCCGGGGAGGTTCCCGTGGCGCTCGTGGACGACCGTGGCCTCTCGCTCAACTTCTCCGACGTCCGCGTGGAGGCGGCCCAGGCGTCCGTGGCGTCGCCCGTGCCCCCGGTGCGCCCACGCGGGGAGGGCC
>CBCSOI010000038.1:0-9646 GCA_965141595.1 uncultured Atopobiaceae bacterium
ACCTGAAATAACAGTATCGCATCAGCCATGACCGCAGAATTCTAAAGCAATTTACTTTTTCTTTTTGCGGCCTATGTGCTGAATCCGAGTGCGACCCAGAGGGACCGCCATGACTAGCAACAAGGGGTGCGACCGCCCGGAGGACGACGAGGAGCTCGGCCTGCCCACACCACAAAAAGTCGATGTGAAGCAGATCGACATTCCCAACTACGCATCGAAGGAATATGCGGATGCCCGCACACTTGAGGAGGCCATCGCTCTTCGCGGTATCAAGGCCTTTCTCGAGAACCTATCCCCAAGCGATTTCACCGAAAACGGTCCATTGGGCGCCACGAAAATCGGGATTGCGGAACTATTTTTGGACTCGACCTGGGAGGTAGGCGAGACCGAGCGCGATGTGGGCCGTGAGAGGTTGGCAATCTCAGTCAAGGAGGGAGATCTGCTCGAGGTACGTACGTGTTCGGATAGCCTCAGCGATTGGGGCTACAGGTTTCACTTGGCCGATGGGACGGCGCTCCCATACGAGCCTTTCCACGACTACGACGACCAGCTATTTCTGCAAGCTCTCGAGGGTCTGAGTGAGGGCGAACGGCTTGTGTGCCGTGTCGAAGGGGTCTCTTGTTTTGGTGAGAACGGCATCTCCGCGGACCCAGAGTTCTGCTGGCGGATCTACTCGTGCAAGGTTACGGTCTATCGATATGGCGCAACGAGGGGGTAGGTGCCAGGATCTGATTGGCCTATGCCGACGCTCTCCTCTTTGATGGGATGTCTGACCTAAGCATTTGCCTTGTTAACCCCCGTTGCCTGCGGCAACGGACCATGACGCCGGCCTGAGCGCGTCCGACGGCCCGCAAGGTGAGACGCCGCGGCGGGCCCGGTCGACCGGGGGGTCCCACCGCACCGTCGGCGTCTCAAGGTGCTGGCTCGCCCGGGCCTAGGTCACACCTCGGCGAGCGCGTCGGCGACGGGCGTGTCGCCGCTTCGCATCATGATCACCGTGCCCACGGTGTTGGGCCGGTCGAGCACGCCGGCGAGGACGGCCGCGACGTCGGGGATCGGGTTGGAGCCGTCGTGGGCGGGGTCGAGCTCGATCCTGCCGGTGCCGGGCTCCTCCTTGAGGACGCTGGGCTGCACGATGGTCCACGCGAGCCCCGAGCGGTGGGTGAGCCACTCGTCGGCGAAGACTTTCGCGATGTTGTAGTCCGTGATGCCCGAGAGCGACGGCTCCTGGGCCCAGCGCTCCGGCTCCATGGCAAACAGGGAGCTCAGCATGATAAACCGTTGCGCCCCGGCCCGCTTTGCCGCACCCATGAGCTTGACCGCCCCGAAGGCGTCGGCCTGCAGGAGGTCCTTGCCGCGCGAGCCGGCCACGCAGTAGACGGCGTCGCATCCCGCGACCTGCTCGGCCATCTCGTCCACGGTCCAGTGGAAGTCAAAGTGGCAGGGGACGGCGCCCTCGGGCCACTACAGCCCCTCTGCGCCGCGCGCCGACTCCACCACCTCGTTGCCCGAAGAGACGAGGTCCGCCACCAGCGCCTTGCCCACGCGCCCGCTTGCTCCCGCTACGAATACCTTCATCGCGCCTACCTCCTGAATCCTTGCGACGAGCCGGCCTTTGGTCCGGGGCCGGAGTGCGGCCGGGACCGATGCCCCCGTCGGTTGATGTCGGTACGGCTTCATGGTCTAATCGTATGTGCACGTTTGCAAGAAGGCACATTTTCGTCGTGTACTATTCTTTTGTATAGTGTAAGGTGCAGGGGGCTGCGGTGGACAGGGAGAAGATAGCAGGGTACAGTTGCCCGATCGAGGCCTTCATGGGGGTCCTCGGCGGCAAGTACAAGGCCATCATCGCCTACGAGCTCATCGGCCGGACGCTCCGCTACTCGGAGCTCTCCCGGCTCGTCCCCAAGGCCACGCCCCGCATGCTGTCGCGCCAGCTCAAGGAGATGGTCGAGGACGGCATCGTCCTTCGGGAGCAGTATCCGGTGGTTCCTCCCAAGGTGGAGTACTCGCTCACGGAGCTCGGCGAGACGCTCGTCCCCATGATCAGGCAGATGGCCGAGTGGGGCGACCGTTACTTCGAGCTGGCGGGTGTTCCTGCCCCCTGCGACGACGTGAACCCGTTCGCGTGAGGGTCCATGTGCACCAGGTAGCTACTTGGTGCATGTGGCGGCTGGAAAAGGGCCCCCACACCTGCACCAGGTAGCTACTTGGTGCACCTCTCGTCCGGAGAAGGGCATCCCAACCTGCACCAACTAGCTACTTGGCGTACCTCGCGCGGCAAAGGGGCGCCAGAGGCCTACGGCCGTCCGCAGGCCTCCAGCTCCTCGGTGATGCGGCCGCCCTCCATCCGGTAGATGCGGTCGCAGAACCCGCCCACCAGCGCCGGGCTGTGGCTGATGAAGAGAAACGCCGTGCCCAGCTCCCGGTTGATCCTCCCGAGCAACGCCATGACCCTGGCCTGGGCGGTGACGTCCAGGGCGCTCGTGGCCTCGTCGCACAGGAGGAGCTTGGGCCTGCCGATGACGGCCCGCGCGATCGCGGCCCGCTGGCACTCCCCGCCGGAGAGCTCGGACGGGAACCTGTCCGCGTAGGAGCCGGGAAGCTCGACCATATCGAGCACGTCCCGCACCAGGCCGTCCTTGTCGGCCCCCTTGAACCGGGGCAGGTAGCGGGCCCCCTCGAAGACGGCGTCGCCCAGGCGCATGGCCGGGGAGAACGACGCCTCGGGGTTCTGGAAGACCATCTGCATCCCCAGCCAGGCCCGCCTCACCGCGGCCGACCGGCCCCTCGGCCACCGGCCCCCGCGCTCCACGCCGTCGAACCGCACGCTGCCCGCGTCGGGGGAGAGGAGCCCGGCCGCGACGTTCGCGAGGGTGCTCTTCCCGCTGCCGCTCGGCCCCATGAGCCCCACGCGCTCCCTGGCACCCACCCACAGCGACACCCCGTCGAGGGCTCGCAAGCCCGACGGCCGGTACGTCTTGGACACGCCCTCCAGGTGGAGAAGGGCGCCCGTGGGGGTCTCAGCGCCCATCGCGGACCCTCCTGAACGTTCGGCCGGCCCGGGGCACGGCGTCGAGGAGCTTCCGGGTGCAGGGGTGGGCTGGGTGCCCCACCACCCGGCCGGCGGGCCCCTCCTCGACGATCATACCGTCCTTCATCACGGCGATCCGCCGAGCCACCCGGGAGGCGAAGGCGATGTCGTGGGTCACCGTGACAAGGGTCGTGCCCCCGTCCCCGTTGAGGCCCCCCAGCAACTCCCCCACCTTGTCTCGCGCCTCCTCGTCCAGGTTCCCCGTCGGCTCGTCGGCCAGCAGCAGGTCGGGGCCGCACGCCAGGGCGAGCGCCATGGCCGCCCTCTGGCACTGTCCGCCGGACAGCTCCCGGGGGCGGGAGGCCAGGACCCGCCCTGGGTCCTCGATGCCCATCTTTTGGAGGAGCTCCTCCCCCCAGGAGGGTGCGGCCTTCCTGCCGTGGGCGCGGAGCACCTCGTCGAGCTGTCGCCCGACGGTGAACATGGGGTCGAGGGAGTCCTGCCCGTTTTGAAAGACGTAGGCGATCCTCGACCCCCTCAGGGAGCGAAGCACCTTGTCCGGGGCGGCGAGGAGGTCGATGCCGCAGAACTCGATGCGGCCCGTCTCGACGGTGGCCTGGGGTGGGAGGAGGCGGGCGACGGAGCGCAGCAGCGTGCTCTTGCCTGAACCGCTCTCACCCACGACGGCGACGCTCTCGCCCCTGCCCAGCACGAGGTCCACGGAATCGAGGCCACGGGCGCCGCCGTAGCTCACAGTGAGGGAGTCTATCTCGAGCAATACGTCCATGGACGTCACGCTTCCCGTCGGTTCGAGGCCGTGTCGGTGTCAGGCGACGTCGGTGTCGACCGTCAGGAAATAGTACTCCGAGGGGGCCACGTCGAGACCGGACACCGCGGGGGAGCTCACCACCGTGGCGTCGGGGTTGGAGAAGAAGATGTAGGGTTTCTCGTCGAGCACGACCTGGGCGATCCGCCGTGCGATGCCGTCGCGCTCCTCCTCGTCGAACGTCTGGTTCAACCGTTGGACGAGGCCGTCGACCTCCCGGTTCGAGTACCCGCCGAAGTTGGCCGAGGCGCCGGTGACGAAGTGGATGGTCGCGAAGTAGGCGGCGTCGCCGGTGGGGGCCATGGCGGAGCTGTCAAGGGTCATGTCCGGGTCGTCCTGGGCCCAGGTCTCCTTGTCCTCCAGGAAGTAGTCGGTGGGGACGATCCGGAGCCGTATGCCGGCCTGGGCGAGCTTGGATTGGAGGTCGTCGGCGATCCGTACGAAGCGCTCGTAGCTGGTGCAGGTGTAGAGGTCGAGCTCCACCGGCGCGCCGTCGACCTCGCGGACGCCGTCGCCGTCCGTGTCGGTTATCCCGGCCTCCTCGAGGACCCGGGCCGCCGCCGCCACGTCGCAGCGGTCGACGTCCACCCGGAGCCCCCCGGTGCCCCCGAAGGGCAGGGTCCCGCTGTAGACGCCCCAGCTCGGGGTGGCGTTGCCCTGGCAGACGACGTCCGCGTAGCCGTCCCGGTCGATGCAGTGGGAGACGGCCGTGCGCACCGCGTCGTTCTGGACCAGGGGGTGGGTCATGTTCATGCAGATGAAGTCGGCCCGGGAGGTCGTTCGCCGGGAGACCCGGTAGTCGCCGCCTTCTTGGGCGAGGATGGCCAGGGTGGAGGCGGAGGGCATCGCCACGGCGTCGATCTCGCCGTTCTGCATGGCCATGGTGACGGCGTTGTCGTTGGAGAAGCAGGTGAGCCTCACCTCGGAGAGCTTGGGGGTTCCCCTCCAGTAGCGCTCGTTGGGGCCCACGACGACGTGGTCTTCGGGCTCGAACTCCTTCTTGACGTAGGGGCCCGTGCCCGAGGTCCCCGCCGCGTAGTCGACGCCGTCGCCCACGTAGTACACGCAGAGGATGGGGTCGCACAGGAGGTGCTCGAGGGAGGGCAGCGGCTCCCTCGTCCTGATAGTGAGGGTGTTCCCCTCGGCCACGAGCTCCTCGCAGGGGAGCGTCTCGGCCCCGCGTGGGTTCTTCTCGAAGGTGCGTTCCCAGGCAGCCTTCACGGAGGCGGCGTCCACGGCCCCGCCGTTGGAGAACTCGATGCCGTCGTTGAGGGTGACCCTCCAGGTGCGGTCATCCACCCGCTCTACCCCCTTGGCCAGCCAGGGCTCGGGGGTGAGGTCGTCGCCCACCCTGAAGAGGTTCTCGACGATGCCGAAATAGGACAGGTACCAGCTGTCCCACCCGGAGGCGGGATCCATGGACTCGGCGGAGAAATGGGTGGTCGACCCGGCGCGGAGGACCTTCTCCCCTGGGCCCCCTGAGGGGTCGGGGCCGCTGCCCCCGTCGCTGCCGGAGCACCCCGCGAGAAGGGCTGCGGCGAGCGCCGCCACAAGGACCGCCGCCGAGACCCGTGCCGCCTTTTTGCGTCGACCCATGGGTTCCGTCCTTCCGTCGAGTGCCTCGCGCAGCGTGTCGCCCAGGAGGTTGAAGAGCACCGCCGTGAGGAGGAGCGCCGCCATGGGCACGAGCATGCACCAGAGGGCGTACTGGAACGTCGGTTGGGCCTCGGCCATCATGGCGCCCCACTCGTTGGTGGGGCGCTCGGGACCCAGGCCGATGAAGGAGAGGCCGGCCATGGTGAGGACGACGTCGCTCACCGAGAGGGCGGCCATGGCAGCCACCGGCCCCGCGACCTCGGGCAGCAGGTAGCGGAAGACGATGCTCGCGGTCGGGGCGCCACACATCCTCGCCGCCCTCATGCGGTCCGACTGCCTGAACGAGACGGCCGCCGCCCGGGTGAGCCTGGCGAACTGCGTCCAGTAGACCGCCCCCACGGCCAGCACCGCGTTGGCCGCGCCCGGACCGAGGGTGCCTGCCACGGCCACCGCGAGGACGAAGCCCGGGAATGCCTGGAACGCGGTGACCACCTTGTTGAGGGCGTAGTCCCACGGGCCCCCGAGGCAGCCGCCTACGAGCCCCACCGTCACCCCCACCGCCGCCACCAGGGCGACGGTGCCGAGTGCCAGGACCACCGACTCCCGGCCGCCGGCGACGGTGCGCATGAGGACGTCCCTGCCCACGGAGTCCGTCCCGAGCGGGTGGCCCTCCCCCGGTGCGCGGAGCGACTCGCCCAGGTCGGTCACGCCCACGTCGCCGGGGAGAAAGGCGGGCGCGACGACCAGGAGCGCAACGAACGTGCAGGTGAGGGACAGCACGACCAGAAACATTTTCCTGCCCTTGTCCCCAGACGCCTCCGGCCGGTTGACCTGCGCCGGCCCGATACGCCTGCAAGCGCCGTCGACGGCGCCGTTGACGAGCAGGTAGGCGACGGCCGTCACGAGCGCGTAGGCGCCTATGAGGGGGTAGTCCCGGTGGGCCACCGCCTTGACGGCCTCGAGCCCGAGGCCGGGCCAGCCGAATATGCTCTCGACGATCGCCGAGCCCCCCAGGAGCATCCCGAAGGACGTGCCCGCCAGGGTGAGGAGGGGAGCGAGGATGTTCTTGAGCCCATGGACCGAGACGATCCGGAGCTCCGGGATGCCCCGTGCCCGGAGGCCCTCCACATAGGGGGCCGAGAGCTGGCCGAGGGCCGCCGCCCGCACCTGCCGGGTGAGCCATGCCGACAGGGGGAGTGCCGTCGCGACGGCGGGAAGGAGGATCCCCTCCAAGTCCCTGGTCGAGACGACGTCGATCGCCCGGAGGCGCACGGAGAACACGTAGAGCAGCAGCAATGCCACGAGGAACGAGGGTGTGGCGTTGAAAAGACAGGTCACGGCCCGTACGACCCTGTCCAGCGGCCCCCCGTGCCCCCAGGCGCAGGCCAGGCCGAGGGGCACGCTGACAAGGAGCGCGAGAAGGATGGAGGAGAGGGCGAGGGCGAGGGTGTAGGGGGCCGCGTCCCCGAGCACCTCGGCCATCGGCTTGCCGGTTCGAAGGGACGTCCCGAGGTCGCCTCGGAGGACACCCGTGAGCCAAGCGGCGTATTGGTCGAAGAAGGGTCGGTCGAGGCCGAGCTCGGCGCGCCTCTCGGCAAGCTGGGACTCCGTGGGGGAGACGCCCGCCGCCGCGAACGACCTCACCGCGGCGTCGGAGGGGGAGAGGTAGGAGAGCAGGAAGGCGACCAGGGTGACCAGGAGGACGACGACGAGGGCGCCGAACCCGCGGGTCAGGAGCTGGCGAGCCACGTCGACGCCGTGGGCTGCGATCCCGTTCCGGGTCCCACCGGTGGCATGGTGCTTCCTGGACACTGCCGAAAGATCGCTCCCTCCTGGGCGCCACGGCCGTTGCGAGAGGCCCGCCGACAGGACGGCTGGGCGCTGGGCTGTCTATGGGAGGATATCAGATGTTGATTGGCTTCCCGGATCGCGCGGCAGCTGGTGTGCCGGGTGCGTCGGTACGGGCCGCGCGCCTTGCAGCGGGAAAGGCGCCAGCGGAGGTGCACCGGGCGGCTACTTGGTGCACCGTGCAGCAGGAAAAGTGCCGGCGGTGGCGCACCAGGTGGCTACTTGGTGCACTTATCGGCCTGGAGACGCTCCCGAACCTGCACCAGGTGGCCACTTGGTGCATATCTCGGGCCGGAAAGGGCCCCGAACCTGCACCAGGTGGCTAGTTGGTGCGCTTCTCGGCCCGTCCCGTGAGGAACTTCGGTGACTTCGGGCGCCGGTGCCGGGCCGCCTCCCCGGGCAGGGGAATCAATCGATTGCCTTCAATCCAGGAAAGCAAAGGAGTTTTCCATGGCTTGCACCACACTGCTCGTCGGCAAGAACGCCACCAACGACGGCTCCACGATCGTCGCCCGCAACGAGGACGGGGAGGACTTCTCCTTCGACCCCAAGCAGCTCATCGTCGTGAACCCCGAGGACCAGCCCCGCACCTACACCGGCGTGGCGAGCCACCTCACCATCGAGCTGCCCGACGACCCGCTGCGCTACACCTGCACCCCCAACGCGGACCGCTCCAACGGCGTCTGGGCCGAGACCGGCATCAACGCCGCCAACGTGTCCATGAGCGCCACCGAGACCATCTCGGCCAACGCCCGCGTGCTGGGCGCCGACCCCCTGGTCTGCTACCAGCCGGCCCAGGGCAAGCAGGGCGACCCCGACTACCGACCCGAGGTCCCGGGCGGCATCGGCGAGGAGAACCTGCCCACTATCGTGCTGCCCGATATCAGGAGCGCCCGTGAGGGCGTGGAGCGCCTGGGCATGCTCGTGGAGAGGTACGGCACCTACGAGACCAACGGCGTGGCCTTCGGCGACGCCGACGAGGTGTGGTACTGGGAGAACATCGGCGGCCACCACTGGATCGCCCGCCGCGTGCCCGACGACTGCTACGTGGTGCAGCCCAACCGCCAGGGCATCGACACCTTCGACCTCGCCGACGCCCTGGGTGACCAGAAGGACCACATGTGCAGCGCGGACCTCGCAACGTGGATCCGCGACAACGACCTCCTCATGGACATGCCCGAGGTCGTCTCCGAGGAGACGGTTGACGGTCTGCCGCGCTTCTTCGACGCCCGCATCGCCTTCTCCACCTACACCTGGCTCGACCAGCTCTACAACGCCCCGCGCAAGTGGTACCTCTGTAAACGCCTGACCCCGTCCGACGCCCGCTTCCACGGTGACGACCCCGCCTTCGGCCCCGAGAGCCTGGACATCCCCTGGGCCATGCGGCCCGACAAGAAGCTGTCGGCCGCAGACGTCAAGGACCTTCTCGCCACCACCTACGACGGCACCGAGTACGACCCCTACGGCACCAAGGGCACCCCTGAGACCCGTCACCAGTACCGCTACGTGGGCATCGACCGCACCTCGGAGCTCTCGGTCCTGTGCATCCGCGGGCGCCGCCCCAAGGCGCTCCAGGGCGTGCACTGGTTCGCACCGGCGTCCGGCCCCTTCAACACGGCGGTGGCCGTCTACGCCAACGTGGAGAAGACGCCTGCCTATCTGGACACCCCGGCCCAGGTGACCACCGACAGCCTCTACTGGAACAACCGCCTGGTGGCCGGCCTCTCCGACCCGCAGTTCTTTGAGAGCTACGAGTCCATCCAGGCCTATCGCCTGAACACCGTGGCCCAGGGCTACCAGTCGCTCCGCGAGACGGACGCCAAGCTGCAGAATCTGGCCCAGGAGGGCAAGGTGGACCTGGACTCCACCGACGACCCCGAGGTGCACCGCCTGCTGGAGGAGGCCAACCAGGCGCTCTCGGACAAGGTGCAGCGCCAGACCCGGGAGCTTCTCGGCACCGTGCTCGACCAGCGCACCGTGGGCATGAAGAACTCGTTCAACATGAACGACCACTAGGGGAGGGCCACCTCCCGCATGGGGCGGCCGGTCGGTGACCGGTCGCCGGCATCGGACGCCCCCCGACGGCCTGCCAGCCGCCGGGGGGCGTTTTTTTCGGGCCGAGGAGGGCGCTCGACATGCACCAGGTGGCCACTTGGTGCACGTTTCGGGCCGTAAGGCGTCTCGGACCTGCATCAAGTAGCTGCTTGGTGCACTTCTCGGGCTGGGAAACGCCTCCGGGCTGCACCAGGTAGCTAGTTGGTGCACCTTCCGAGCCGAAAAACGCCCCCGATACGCACCAAGTGGCTAGTTGGTGTGCCTGCCGGCCCGAGAAGGGCTTGCAA
>CBCSOI010000039.1:0-9614 GCA_965141595.1 uncultured Atopobiaceae bacterium
ATGTGCATCCTCGAGGAGATGCAGTGGAAGCGCACCCGCTACATCAGCTCCGCCGACTTCTTCCACGGCACCCTCGAGCTCGTGGAGGAGGGCGTCCCCGTCGTGCTCTTCAAGGGCGTCGACGAGTACCGCAAGCTCGACGACCGCGTCGAGGCGTTCCTCAAGAGCGGCCGCACCGGTGACGACGACGTCGTCGTCATCGACGTCGACGAGTTCGCGACGCCCTCGATCGATAAGGAGTTCCGCACCATCGTGAGCCCGTGGATCCTCTCGTCCCTGGTGACCGACCGTGTGTCCGCCTACTACGAGACCGTCACGAAGCACAACCTCAACTACCGCCGCTACTACCACCAGTTCGAGTACTAGCCAGCAGCCGTGGCCGGCCGGGGCGCCGGCCACGGGCAGGGGGGAGTCCCATGAGAAGGTTCGTCATCGCATCCCATGCCCACTTCGCCCAGGGAATCGCCGAGGCCCTGGCCTTCCTCGTCGGGGAGCGCGAGGACCTCACGACGGCGTGCCTGTTCGTCGACGGCAACGACGACGTGGCAGCGGTGGCGGCGGAGGCCGTGGGCGACGGGGGCGACGAGGTCGTGGTGTGCTGCGACATCCTCGGGGGGTCGGTGTGCAACGAGTTCACCAAGCTCCTCGCCGGGCACCCCAACCTCCACGTGGTGGCCAACATGAGCCTCCCGCTCCTGATCTCCCTGCTCTTCTCCGACCCGGCCGAGCCGGTGGGGGAGGTGGTGCGCCGGGCCGTGGCCTCGCCGGACGCGGCGCCCAAGTACGTGAACGACCTCGTGGCGTCCGAGGACGCCGAGGAGGAGGAGTTCTGAGAACGGCCCCGAGGCCGGGCCCGCACGTCCGTCCGTTCGTCTCTAGTTCCTGGGGGGTATCAAACATGATTCTTTTGCTGAGGGTCGACCACCGGTTGCTCCATGGGCAGGTCGCCGTGTCGTGGTGTCAGGGGCTGGGCGCCGACTGCGTCTTCTGCGTCGGGGACCACGTCGCCAACGACCCTGTGTGGAAGACCACGCTCAAGCTGGGAAAGCCCGCGGGCTGCAAGCTCGTCATCAAGGACATGGACCACGCCGTCGAGGCCATCAACTCCGGCGTCACCGACAAGTACCGCATGATCGTCAGCGTGCAGACCGTCGCCGAGGCCAAGGAGCTGGCCGACCGCTGCCCGGTGGTGACCAGCATCAACCTCGGCAACACCAAGGCGAGCCCCACGACCCGGGAGGTCTCCCGCCAGGTCTTCCTCGAGCCCGAGGAGGAGGCCATGATTCGCGAGCTCATCGACCGCGGCGTCGAGGTGGAGATCAGGCCCCTTGCCGACGACCCCAAGGTCGACGCAGCCTCCGTGCTCTGAGGCAACCCCTTCGCACCCACTCCAAAGATTGGCGGAACCATGATCGTACAAGCCGTGCTCGTCGGCCTCATCGGGGCCCTCGGGTGTCTCGACTACCAGTTGGGAACGCTCTACATGTTCAGGCCCATCGTCATGTGCCCCCTCGTGGGCCTTGCCCTGGGCGACCTCCAGACCGGTCTCGCCGTGGGCGCCAGCCTCGAGCTGCTGTTCATGGGCTCCATCTCCATCGGCGCCTACGTGCCGCCCAACGAGACCGTCGGCGGCGTGCTCGCCTGCGCGTTCGCCATCTCGCTCGGCGAGGGGACCGAGGCAGCCATCGCCCTGGCGATGCCCATCGCGGTGCTCTCCCTGGCCATCGGCAACCTGCTCCAGCCCATCTGGCCCTTCTTCGTCGACAAGGCCGACTCCTTTGCCAAGAAGGGCAACCTCAGGGGCATCTACGCCGTGCACTGGGGCATCGGCCTGTGGGGCTGCGTCGAGTACTTCCTGCTCTGCGGCGGTGCCTTCCTCCTCGGCGTGGACGCCGTGCAGGGCATCCTCGACTGGATCCCCAGCTTCATCCTCGACGGCTTCGGCGTGGCCGCGAACCTGCTGCCGGCCATGGGCTTCGCCATGCTCGGCCGCCTCGTGATCACGAAGAAGCTCGTCCCCTTCTATTTCCTGGGCTTCCTGCTCTGCAGCTACATGGGGGTGCCGGTCCTGGGCGTGGCAATCCTCGCCATCATCATCGGCATCGAGAAGTTCGACCTTATCAACATGAACGCGGGCTCCCAGATCGCCCTCGAGGGGGATGACGACGAGGACTTCTGATGCGATGAACCTCGGCGCCACCGGCGCGACGGTCGAGGACGACGGCAAGATCACCCACAGGGACCTCGTCAAGTCGGCCCTGGGTGTTGGGTCTCTGGGCATGGAGTTCTCCTGGACCTACTACAAGCAGATGAACATCGCCTTCTGCCTGATGATCGCCAACATGCTCAAGAAGATCTACCGGGACGACCCCGAGGGCTACAAGGCCGCCCTCGAGCGGCACCTCGCCTTCTTCAACATCACGGTGCAGTTCGCCCCCTTCGTGGGCGGCGTGGCCATCTCCATGGAGGAGCGCGTGGCCAGGGGCGAGATCGCCCCGGAGTCGGTGAACGACGTCAAGGCGGCGCTCATGGGCCCGCTTTCCGGCATCGGCGACTCCATCTTCCTCGCCACCATCCGCGTCATCGCCGCAGCCGTGGGCATCGCCCTCTGCCAGGCGGGCAACCCCTTCGGCCCCATCGCCTTCCTGCTCATCTACAACATCCCCGGCTTCTGGCTGAGGGTCTGGGGCGTCCAGAAGGGCTACGACCTGGGCGTGGACTTCCTCGCCAAGGCCCAGGAGAACGGCCTCATGACCAAGGTGATGACGGCCGTGTCCATCGTGGGCATCATGGTGGTGGGCGCCATGAGCGTGGACATGTTCTGGGCGTCCATCCCCATCGAGATCGGCGTGGGCGAGAACGTCCAGACGGTCCAGGACATCCTCGACGGCATCATGCCGGGCATGCTGGGCATGGCCGCGTTCTGGATCTACTACTGGCTCCTCTCCAAGAAGATCAGCCCCTCCTGGCTCATCGTCGGTTCGATGCTGCTCGGCGTGGTGGGCGTCTACTTCGGGTTCTTGGCCTAGCCCCCCCAGGACGGGCGGCGGTCGGCTGGGGCCGGCCGCCGCCTTTTTGCTGAAACGGCCGCAGGGATGCGGCCTCCGGATTGCGGGACACCGCGGAAAGGGGCGCCTCTGCGCCGTGTGATATGAGATGAGAAGAACCGTCGACGGAACCACGGTGGAGCACCGCCTCTCGAGGGCGGAGGTCGACCTGATCTGGATCGAGTCGCTCCAGTGGTGCGCCAACAACGCCGTCTACTTCCTGGGCCTCATCGGCGCCGCCACCTACGACCTCGCCGGCGGGGCGTTCCTCGTCGCCGCCGTTACCCTCGTGCGCAACCTCTGCGTCTCGGCGGGCAACGCCTTGGCGGGGCCGGCCATCGACCGGGTCGGGCCGCGCCGGGTGGCCATGGTCACGGTGGCCGCGGCCGCGGTGTCGAGCCTCGTGATGGGCGTGGTGCCCATCAGCGTGCCGTCCCTCGTCTTCGCGGCGGTCTTCCTCGGGCTCTGCGGCGGGTTCCTCAACACCACCACCCATGCGTACCCCGGCTACCTCCAGCCGGACGAGCACGGCAGGCAGCGGCTCAACGGCCTGCTGGTGTTCTACAGCAACATCGCCTTCACCCTGGGCCCGGTCGCGGGAGGGCTCCTGGTGGGCGTGCTCCCCACCAGCTCGGTCTACCTGTTCATGGCCGCCGTCATGGCCGTGACCTTCCTGTTCGCCCGCGACTGCCGGGAGCGGGTGAGGCCCGCCGGGGACGGCGGCGCGCCTGTGGGCGTGGTCTCCGGCATGGTGGAGGGCGCGCGCATCACCTTCTCCAACCGCGACCTGCTCGTCATCTTCGTCTCCGGGTTCCTAGGGTTCTTCGCCTTCGGCGCCTTCGACTCGCTCGAGTCGCTGTTCTACCGCGACGTGCTGCGGGTCGACATCGTGTGGCTGGGGTGGCTCTCCGCCGTGGTGGGCCTCACCTCGTCGGTGGGTGCGTGGGTCCTCACCCGCGTCCCCTCCTCCCGGGTCGACCTCGGGCTGCTGCTGGGGTCGCTCTTCGCGGTGGGTGTGGGGTCCATGGTCTATGTGGGGACCGACATCCTGTGGGTGGCCGTCCTCGGCCAGGCCGTCAACGGGTTCGCCTGGGGCTTCCTGGAGCCGGTGCAGATGACCCTGGTGCAGCAGGAGACGCCCATCGCCTCCCTCGGCCGCGTCATGGGCTTCGTGCGCTTCGGCCTCATGAGTGCCGGCGTGCTGCCCCTGCTGGCGGCACCGTTCCTGGCAGACGCCTTCGGCGTCCAGCCGGTGCTCTTCGGGGCCTCGTGCGTCATCGCGGTGGTGGGCGCGGCGTTCTGCCTCTGGTGGCACCTCGGCCGGAGAAGGGCGTGACGTCGGCGTGACGACGGCGCCTGGCCCATCTGCCACTTCGCCTGTTGCGCAGTTGATGGCCTGCACGCACCAGGGCCGCACAGTAAGGGCCTCTCGACACAAGGGGGCCTTACCGGGCGGCCGACCGTTCGCCAAGGGGCCCTTGCGTGCCGAAAACCGTTCGCCAAGCCCTATTTGCGTCGAGAGGAGCCTGGCGAACGCACGGCAAGCAGCCCTTGCGTCAGGGGCGCCTTACCGAGCGGCCTTAGTGTGCGTCTCGCGGGCCGGAGCGCGCCCCCGTCCCACCGGTTGGACGCCCCGCTGCCGCGCGTCCCGTTGTGGGGGCCCTTCCGGAGGGCTATCGTTTTCCGGGATGCCACAGGCGGGAGGACGTATGGCGCTGTTCGAGGCGGAGCACCTCAGTACGACCTACATGAGCCGGGGAGAGCCTCACACGCCCTTCGACGACGTGTCGTTCGAGCTCTCGGCCGGCGGTGTCTACGACCTCACCGGTCCCTCGGGCTCGGGCAAGACCACGCTGCTCAGGGTGTGCGCCCGCCTGCTGCCGAGAACCTCCGGCACCCTCAGGCTCGAGGGCGCGGACGCCGGGTCGATGCCCCCGGCCCAGTGGCGCCGGCGGGTATGCCTCGTCCCCCAGCAGAGCACGCTCGTGCCCGGGACCGTGGGCGACAACCTACGCCTTCCCTGGACCCTCAGGATCAACGCCGGCTCCAGGCCGCCGGAGGACGCGGAGCTCGCCCGCCTCCTCTGCGCCGTGGACCTGGGCGACGTCGGGTGCGGCACGGACGCCTCCCAGCTCTCCGGCGGCCAGCAGGCCCGCGTGGCGCTGCTCCGGGCCTTCGCCACGCGCCCGCGGGTGCTCCTCCTCGACGAGGTGGACGCCGCGCTGGACGACGACTCCGCCGCGGCGGTGGGCCGCCTCTGCCGCTCCTTGGCCGCCGAGGAGGGCTGCGCCGTGCTGCGCATCCGCCACCGGCCGCCCGACGGCATGGCCGACGCCGTCTTCGTGCTCGCCGACGGCGTCATCGACCGCACCGAGACCGGGGGAGGGGATGCGTCGTGACCGGGGGCGTCGTCGACATCGGGTATCCGGAGCTGCTCATGGCCGTGGCGCTCATGGGCGTGGACCTCGTCGTCTCG
The DNA here is from genome assembly GCA_965141595.1 of uncultured Atopobiaceae bacterium. Classification (GTDB taxonomy): domain Bacteria; phylum Actinomycetota; class Coriobacteriia; order Coriobacteriales; family Atopobiaceae; genus Granulimonas. Next base: position 5,524 of record CBCSOI010000039.1, read on the forward strand.
TGGAGGCTCCGCCTGGGGCTCGTGAGGTCCATCGCCATGTCCACGGTGCGGCTCCTCGTGCAGCTGCTGGCCCTGGGGCTCGTGCTCGGCTACCTGTTCCGTTACCAGACGGTGTGGTGGGTGGCCCTCGCCGTGGCCGTGATGTCGCTGGCGGCGACGCAGATCGCCTGCGACCGCACGCGCAAGACCGTGCGGGGGATCGCCCCGAGCGTGTTCGTCTCGATCTTCGTGCCGTCGGTCTCCGTTGCCCTCGTGGTGGTGGACGGCGTCATCGGCGCCCAGCCGTGGTGGAACGCGCAGCAGTTCGTGCCCATCCTCGGCATGGTGATGGGCAACGCGCTCTCGTCGGTCTCCGTGGCCATCGAGCGGCTCTTCTCCAGCATGGACGCGCGGAGCCAGGAGATGTACACCATGGTGGCCCTCGGCGCCACGCCGCGGGAGGCGGCCTTCCCGTCCATCAAGGCGGCGGTGTCGGCCGGCATGGCGCCCACGCTCTCCACCATGTGCGCCGCCGGCATCGTTCAGATCCCGGGGATGATGAGCGGTCAGATCCTGGCCGGGGCCGACCCGATGGTCGCCGCCAAGTACCAGGTGGTGGTGCTGCTCATGATCAGCGCTGCCGGCACCGCGGCCATCGTGTGCGCCTGCTACCTGGCCTATCGGCGCCGGTTCACCGACGAGGGGTACTACCTGGAGCCTGGCCTGCGCGACGAGCTCTCCCCCAAGCGCTGACGTGTGACGGTGGTGCCCGGCCCACCTGTCACCCGGCCTATTGCCCGGTTGATGCTGGGGCGCCTGCGGCGGCCCGACGGGCCCTGCGGGCGTCTCCGGCCCGCCTGGTTGACCAGAACGTCGGCTCTTGATTGGCCAACCGGGCCGCTAGCCTCGGCGAGCGGCGACGTAGCGCTGGTTCTTGCTTCGTGGTTTGTCGGGGAGGGTCCTCAGGAGGAGGCCACGGTCTGCCATCGGATTGAGGTAGTACGAGGCAACGTATGCTTTGCTGGTGTCGAAATGCTCGGCGACCTCCTCGCGGCTGCGGGGTATGCGGCAAAAGGCGACGACGGCCTCCTCGGAGAGGGGCTCGCCCTCGTTCTCCTTCTCGCGCACCGACGTATCCCCGTAGACAGTGACGCGAAACTCCCCGCGTCGGTCTTCGAACACCGGCGGAAGGAGGCCTGCCCTCTCGCATTCGTCGCGGATGACGGGAATGCCCGAGTGACGGTTCTCGGCAACCCCTTGAATCTCAAGAATCGAGACGAGAGTCGGGTTGCGGGTCTGCATGTTCGAGATGCCCAGCTCTTCCACGCTCTGGCCCCCGTAGATTCCCCCAGGGTTAGAGCATTCGATCCTGTCGGAGAAGATCGTGAGGCGCGTGGGTGTTCCGTTGTTGTAGGGGCCATAGTCGCGGTGCATCAGGGAGTTCGTCACAATTTCGCGAATCGCCCGTTCGGGATACTGGGGAACGTCTTTCCGGATGGCCCCTGTGATCACGGAGCGTGTCTTCGTATTGCGCGCGACGAAGGCCATGGTGTCTTCCACGATCTCGTCGATCGTGCCGTCCATGGTCTTGTTGTCCAAGAAGCGGTTCCCCGCGTCATCCTGGGAGATCGAGGTTCCTGCGACGGCAACCGCCGTGAGGCATAGGTTGGGATACTCCTGTTGCGGGTAGTCGCCGAGGGTCATAATTCCCGCTAAGGTGGGCTTGCCCTCTATGGCAACGCCCGTGAGGGCGAGGACTTCCCGCGGGCTCCGTTCGGAAAGCCGCATCCTGTTTTTCTGGGCGGCGGAGACGAACGCAGCTGTCTTGGCATCGTCCAGCAGGTTTGCGGAAGACCCTTCGGGAATCGTACGATCGGATCGGATGCCGTTTTTGAAAGACTCGATTTCATAGAGCTCCTGCGGGCTCATGTGGATATCTTGGTCTCCCGCACGAATATAAGAGCCCTTGGTGATGCCTGCGGTCGTGCGATAGGCAGGCCTTTGTCCCATTGGCAGGCCTTGGATGACAGCGCCTACGATGACGGCACCATCTCGTTCGGTCAGGGCGAAGATTGGGCGTAGTTCGGGAGTCATCTCCTTGCACTGGTCGACGATGTCCCGCTGCAGCCCCTGCGGGTCAAAGACTCCGACCGGAGCGAAGCCCTCCCCCTCGTCGATTCCGCAGATGATGATGCCGCCGTCGGTTTGGTTGGCAAAGCTCGAAAGCGTCTCGTACAGTTTGGGTGTGCCGCACCGCGCGGCCTTCACCTCGACTGTCTGTCCCTCGCACTGGAGGGAGAGCACACGGTCCACGGTGGCTTCGACAATCTGGTTCATAGGCTCCTCGCGATACTTCGCACACTCTTTTCCTATATGAGAAGAATATGGCAAAAAGTACTATTTGTCCGCTAAATATGGGAAGAACATCGTAGATTTCTGCGATGTTCTTCCCATATCGAAGAGAAATGGCAAATGCAGTCTATGGGTTCGAGAAGCCCAAGTGAAGGATTCGGCTCTGCAGACGAAGGGTCAGGGCCACGGACCCCATGCGGCCGCCCCTTCCCGGAGCCGGTTCCGGGAAGGGGCGATTCCATAAAACGAGAACCCATCCGTTTCCGGAACCGCTTCTGGGGAAGAAAATCCTTCCCACAGTTGGTTTTGGGAAGGAATCCCAGCATCAGCCGAGAAACCAGCGCGTCCCAAAACCGGTTCCGGGAAGGCTGGGGTGCCCCGATGGGCCCTCCGGGCGTCCCCGGCCCGCCCACAACCGGTTCCGGGCGGGCGGTTTTCAAAAGAGGAGAAACCAACCCCGCCCGCAACCCGTTCCGGGCGGGAAAACCGCCCCAAAACCCACCCCGGTCGCCCGGATAATATTCAATCGAAAAACTACCGGCGCCCGCAACCGGTTCTGGGAGCCCGGACGTCCGGACGCCCGGGCTCCCAGAACCGCAGCCCGCGCCCGTCCCAACAAAAAAGCCGGGGTCGGGTGACGCGTCCGCCACCCGGCCCCGGTCAAACTGCCAGCTTTGGTCAAACCGCCAGCTACTCGCAGCAGCAGTCCTCGCCCAGGGCGTAGCGGCCCAGGGCGTCGGCGCCGAGGATGGCGTTCTCCACCATGTCCACGGTCACCTCGAAGGGCATGTTGCCCATGGTGTCGCCGGGGGCGCAGGCGGCCTCGGCCACGGCGCGCACCTTCTCGGGGGTGACGTCGGTGACGCCGATCTGTGCCAGCGTCACGGGCAGGCCCACCTCGCAGCAGAAGCCGATGACCTCGTCCAGCTGCTCGGACGGCGCGTCCTCCAGCACCAGCTGCACGAGGGTGCCAAAGGCCACCTTCTCGCCGTGGTACATGTCGTGGGTCTCAGGCAGCTGCGTGAGGCCGTTGTGCACGGCGTGGGCGCAGGCGAGGCCGCATGACTCGAAGCCGATGCCGCTGAGCAGCGTGTTGGCCTCCACGATGTGCTCCACGGCCTTGGTGGCGGCGCCGGCCTCGAGGGCCACCTTGGCCTTCACGCCGTCGGCCATGAGGGTCTTGTAGCAGAGCTCGGCCAGGGCGAGGGCCGCCATGGTGGACTTGCCGCCGGCGCAGGTGCCGGCGTCGGCGTCCACGCAGGCCTTGGCCTCGAACCAGGTGGCCAGGGCGTCGCCCATGCCGGAGACCGTGAGGCGCACGGGCGAGGCCGCGATCACCGTGGTGTCCATGAGGACGATGTTGGGGTTGGACGGCAGGAACAGGTACTCGTCGAAGGCGCCGTCGTCGGTGTAGAGGACCGAGAGGGCCGAGCACGGAGCGTCGGAGGAGGCGATGGTGGGGCAGATCACCACGGGCGTGCCCTCGTAGAAGGCCACGGCCTTGGCGGTGTCGAGCACCTTGCCGCCGCCAACGCCCACGACCACGTCGCAGCCCTGCCCAGCCACGACGCCGCGGAGACGCTCGACCTCGCCCTTGCTGCACTCGCCGTTGAAGTCCTCGAAGACCACGGTGGCGTCGACGGTCTTGAAGCCGCCGGCGATCTTGTCGCCCGCGCGCCTCTTGCCGCTGGGGCTGCAGATGACGAGGGCCTTGGAGCCGAGCGGCGTCACGTAGGTGCCCAGGTTGGCGAGCTCGTCGG
>CBCSOI010000040.1:0-9542 GCA_965141595.1 uncultured Atopobiaceae bacterium
CGCCTTTCTCGGGGTGGCGGCGACCCAGCTCGTAGGCGCACTTGAGGGCGAGCACGGCGCCGGTGGCCCCGATGGGGTGCCCCAGCGAGATGCCGCCGCCGTAGACGTTCACACGCTCCGGGTCGAGGGCGAGGTCGCGGCTCACGGCCACGGCCTGGCTGGCGAAGGCCTCGTTGAGCTCGAAGAACCCGACCTCCGTGGGGTCGATGTCCAGCTGCTCGGCGAGCTTCTTGGTGGAGAGGAAGGGCGAGTAGCCCATGAGGGCGGCGTCGTAGCCGGCCACGGCCCAGCCGCGGATGGTGGCCATGGGCTCGCAGCCCAGCTCGGCGGCCTTGGCGCGGGTCATGACCACCACGGCCGCGGCGGCGTCGTTCAGGGAGCTGGAGTTGGCCGCGGTCACGGTGCCGGTGCCGTCGAAGACGAAGCACGGCTTGAGCCGGGCCAGGCCCTCGGCGGTGACGCCGTCGCGGGGGTTCTCGTCGGTGTCCACCACGGTGACGGCGCCCTTGCGGCCCGGCACGTTGACGGCCACGATCTCGTCGGCGAAGACGCCGTCGGCCACGGCCCTCACGGCGCGCTGCTGGCTGCGGGCGGCGAACTCGTCCTGCTCCTCGCGGGTGACGTTGAACTCCCGGGCCACGTTCTCGGCGGTCACGCCGTTGTGGGACTCGTCCAGGGGCCAGGTGAGGATGTCGATGACGCCGTCCTCGAAGCGCTTGTGGCCCATGCGGGCGCCCCAGCGGGCGTCGGTGACGTAGTAGGGCAGCTGCGACAGGTTCTCGGTACCGCCGGCCACCACGACCTCGCTGGCGCCGCACCGGATCTCCATCACGGCCTCCACGATGGCCTGGAGGCCGCTGCCGCACTGGCGGTTGACCGAGTAGGCGCAGGTCTCGTCGGGCAGGCCCGCCTTGAGGCCCACGGCGCGGGCCACAAAGCCGTTGGGGCCCCAGCCGCCCACCTGGCCCACCACGAGCTCGTCCACCTCGGCCGGGTCGATGCCGGCCCTCTCCACGGCCTCGGCCACCACGGTGGCGCCCAGGTCGATGGCCGAGACGTCCTTGAGGCTGCCGCCGAAGCGGCCGATGGCGGTGCGGGCGCCGGCCACGATGACGATGTCGTCGTCGTGCTTCTCGAAGGTCCTGTTCACAGGGGCTCCCTCTCTCTTCTCTCTTCTCTCTCTGCTCTCTCAGGGCTGGTGGTGCGGGTCCGGATGCGGGACGCCGGGCTACTCGGAGTAGTCGTAGAAGCCGCGGCCGGTCTTGCGGCCCAGGCGCCCGGCGTCGACCATGGTCTGCAGGATGGGCGCGGGGCGGTACTTGGAGTCGCCGAACTGCTCGTAGAGGCCGCGCATGGTGGCGAGCACCACGTCGATGCCGGTGAAGTCCATGAGCTCGCAGGGGCCCATGGGGTGGTTGCAGCCGAGCTTCATGCCGCGGTCCACGTCCTCGGGGGCCACGCCCTCCATGACGAGGAAGGCGCCCTCGTTCTGGTAGGGCACGATGAGGCGGTTGACCACGAAGCCGGGCAGCTCGGGCGCGTCGATGGCCTCCTTGCCGATGGCCTTCGCGAAGGCGGCGGCGCGCTCGTAGGTCTCATCCGTAGTGGCGAGGCCGCGCACGAGCTCCACGAGCCTCATGACCGGCGCGGGATAGAAGAAGTGCATGCCCATGACCGAGCCGGGGCGCGCCGTGGCCGATGCGATGGCCGACACCGAGAGGCCCGAGGTGTTGGTGAGCAGGACGGCGTCGGAGTCCGCATGCTCGTCGATGGAGGCGAAGGTGGCCTTCTTGACGTCCAGGCGCTCGGGCACGGCCTCCACCACCACGGCGGCGTCGGCGATGTCGGCGAAGTCGCAGCTGTAGGTGAGGCGCCCCATGACGGCGTCCTTCTCGTCCTGGGCCATCTTGCCCTTGGCCACCTTGCCGGAGAGCAGCTTCTCGACGAGGGCCTGGGCGCGCTCCAGGGGCTCCGGGGCGATGTCCACGTTCACCGTCTCGAAGCCGGACTGTGCGCAGAGCTGGGCGATGCCGCCGCCCATGAGACCGGAGCCGATGACCGCGACCTTCTTCTCGTTCATGGGGTGTGCTTCCTTTCCTTAATTAATGTATCCGCTATGGTTAATCCGATGATTACCGTCCCGCCCGGAGGGCGCCCGGCTCAGCGCCCCTCCGGGCGCGGGCCCAGGGCGATGCCCGCCGGGCCGTCCACCGTGAAGAGCGCCGGGTCCATGACCTTGAGGTCCGGGCTCACGATGGGCTCGAACCCCATGAGGTCGAGCACCTGGGTCTTAAGGTCGATGCCCGGGGCGATCTCTATGAGCTCCACACCCTCCGGCACCAGGCGGAACACGGCGCGCTCCGTGACCACGAGCACGTCCTGGCCGGCGCGGCGGGCGGCGCGCCCGTTGAAGGAGAGCTGCCCCACCTCGGGGACCATCTTGCGCACCTCCCCCTCCCGCTCTATCACCAGGCGGCCGTCCTCGAACCGGTAGCGGCCGCCCTTGGCGATGAACGTGCCGAGGAACACCACCTTCTTGGCGTTCTGGGTGATGTCGATGAACCCGCCGGCCCCGGCGCAGCGGTCGCCCATCTTGGTGGAGTTCACGTTGCCGTGGCCGTCGAGCTCGCCGAGGCCCATGAACGTGACGTCCACGCCGGCGCCGTCGTAGTAGTCGAACTGCTCGTGGTGGGCCACCATGGCCGTGAGGTTCTGGCCGATGCCGAAGTCCACGCCGCCCAGCTGCACGCCGCCGTAGATGCCGCTCTCGACGGTGACCATGACGTCGCCCGACAGGCCCTCCTCGGCCGCCACGCGCCCCACCATGTCGTTGGGGATGCCGGTTCCGAGGTTCACCACGGCGCCGGGGTAGAGCTCGCAGACGCCGCGGCGGGCGATGAGCTTGCGCTCGTTCATGGGCGCCGGCTCGATGGCCTCCTCGGGCACGCGGGCCTGGCCGCAGAACGACGGGTCGAAGTAGAACGACGACGTCATGCGGTGGTCGGTCTCGGGGTCGGGGCACACCACCACGGAGTCCACGAACACGCCGGGCACCGTGACGTCCTTGGGGTCGAGCGTGCCGGTCTCCACGCGCTCGCGCACCTGGGCCACCACCTTGCCGCCCCAGCGCTTGCAGGCGAGCACCGCGGGAAGCACCTCGAGCTTCATGGCCTCGTCGCAGGTGGTGAGGTTGCCCTGGCCGTCGGCCGCGGTGCCGCGGATGAGGAGCCAGTCGATGGGGAGCGCCCGGTAGAACAGGTACTCCTCGCCGCCCAGCTGCACGACCTCCACGAGGTCCTCGGCGTCGCGGGTGCGCCGGTTCATCTTGCCGCCCTCGATGCGGGGGTCGATGAACGTGCCCAGGCCCACGCGGCTGAGCTTGCCGGGCAGTCCCGAGGCGGCCTCGCGGTAGAGCTGGGCCATCTGGCCCTGGGGCAGGCAGTAGGCCTCCACGGCGTCGTTGGCGATGAGCTCCATCCACTTGGGCTGCAGCCCCCAGTGGGCGCCCACGATGCGGCGCACCATGCCCTCGTGGGCCAGGTGCTGGATGCCGCGCTCGCGGTCGGACTGGCCGCAGGAGTGGATGAGCGTGAGGTCGCGGGGGTGGCCCGTCTCGAGGAAGCGCCGCTCCAGGGCCTTGAGGTTGGACTCCGAGGCCGACACCAGCGTCATGGCCACGGTGGCGATGGTCTGGCCGTCCCGGATGTCGGCCACGGCCTCCTCGGGGGTGCAGAATCGGGCGTCGAGGGCGCTAGCCATGGAGGGCCGTCCTTTCGTGGGTGCGGCGGGTGCGTGCGGTGCGGGCCGTGACGAGGGCCGCCACGGCGGGGCGGTCGGGCTTGGAGGCGGGGGTGAGGGGCAGCTCGTCGACGAAGACCACGTGCTCGGGCACCTCGAACCGCGCCACGCGCGACGAGAGCCATGACCGGACGTCGTCCTCGCTCACCGCGGAGCCGGGCTCGCGCACGCAGGCGGCGACGGGCACCTCCCCGTAGGCGTCGGACGGGACGCCGGCCACGCAGCTCGCGGCGATGCCGGGCACGCGGCAGAGGTGCTCCTCGAGCGACGAGCACCACACCTTCTCCCCGCCGCGGTTGACCACGTCCTTGATGCGGTCCACCACCCACACGAGGCCGTGGTCCAGGCGGGCGACGTCGCCGGTGGCGAACCAGCCGTCCGCCTTGTGGGCGTCGCTCTCGCGGCGCCAGTAGCCGCCGCACACATTGGTGCCGCGGAGCCACAGCTCGCCGGGCTCGCCGTCGGGGACCTCGATGCCGTTCCCGTCCACGATCTTGGCGTCCATGCCGGGCACGGGCAGCCCCGTGGCGAGCGGGCAGGCCGACGACGGGGTGTCGCCCGGGAAGAGCAGGGCGGGGCTCGCCGTCTCGGTGAGGCCGTAGACCACGGAGAACCGCGTGTGGGGCAGCCACCGGCGGTACGCCGCCATGACGCGCTCGCTCTCGCGGGCGGAGCCCGACAGCAGGAGGCGGAGGCTCGGAAGCTCGGGGAACTCGTCCCGCAGCTCCAGGAGGCGCGAGAAGGCCGCCGGCGCCGCGTGCAGGTAGGTGACGCGTTCCGTGGCCACACGGGTGAGCGCCCGGCGGGCGTCGAAGCGCCGCTGGATGTGCACGGCGCCGCCCACGGACAGGAACTGCGCCACGAGGCCCACGAGCCCGGTCACGTAGTAGATGGGCAGGCACACGAGGCAGCGGTCGGCCATGGTGGTGCCGCAGAGCCGGGCGTAGACGCCGGCGGCGTGGACCACGTTCTCGTTGGAGAGCATGACGGCCTTGGCGCGGCTCGTGGTGCCGCTCGTGAACATCATGAGGGCGCAGGCCCCCGGGTCTCCGGGGCGGGTTCCGGCAGGCGCCTGGGCGTCCGTGCGCACGGAGGCGTCGGCCACGAGCACGCGGTCGGGCTCCACGGGCAGCGAGGGTGTCCAGGCGGCGTACTCGGGACCCGCCACCACGTGGGTGACGTCGGCGGCGAAGAGCAGGGTCACGGCCTCGTCGCGCCGGCACTTGGTGGGCACCGCCACCGCGGCCGCCCCCAGGCGGTTCACGGCGTAGAGGCACGCCACGTAGTCGAGCCCGGCCTCCATGAGCAGGGCGACACGGTCGCCGGGCCGCACAGACAGGCGCCGTTCCAGGCGGCCTGCGATCGAGGTGACGAGCGAGAGCAGCTCGCCGTAGGTGACGGAGGTGCCGTCGTCGTCCACCACGGCCACGGCGTCGGGGCAGCGGCATGCGGTGCGCTCGAGCGTGGAGTGGAGCGTGGGCGCGGCGCCGGCCCAGCGGCGCTTGCCGTCGGTCCCCACGACGAGGTCGTCGGCCGCGTGGCCCCAACACAGGTCGCCCGAGATCATGCCTGCCACTCCCCTCTCTCCCCGAATCCGCGCCTGCGCCCGCCCGGCACCCGCCGGGTGCGGACCGGCCCCATCTAGTCGAGCTCCTCCCCGGCGCCCTCGAAGGTGTAGGTGCCGGAGCAGCCGATCATGCGCATGTAGTCGCGGATGAACCCGATGGCGGCCTCCTCGCCCACCATCTGGATGTCCATGTAGTCGATGCCGGGCTCGGCGTTCAGGCGCTCGTGCATGGCGGCGCGCTGGAACTTGAAGAGGTCCGTGCACACGTTGATCTTGTTGATGCCGAGCTCCACGCAGCGGCGGATGTTCTCCTCGCCGGCGCCCGACCCGCCGTGGAGCACGAGGGGCATCTTGAGGGCGGCCTTGAGCTCGGCGAGGCGGTCGAAATCCAGGGAGGGCACGAAGTCGTCGGGGTAGGAGCCGTGGGCCGTGCCGATGGCCACGGCCAGGCAGTCGCAGTGGGTGCGCTCGACGAACTCCACAGCCTGCTCGACGTTGGTGTACATGTCTGCGGAGCGTCCGTCGCCGGCGGCCGCGACGCCCACGTGGCCGAGCTCGGCCTCGCAGGAGACGCCGTGGGCGTGGGCCACGGAGGCCACGAGCTGGGCGCGGCGCACGTTCTCCTCGAACGGGAAGCTCGAGGAGTCGATCATGACGCTGGAGAAGCCAGCCTGGATGCAGCGGACGATGTCGGCGTACTCGCCGCCGTGGTCGAGGTTGAGGGCCACGGGGACGTCCAAGGGCTCGGCGATGGCGCGGATCATGGGGACCATGACCTCGGGCGTGGCGTGGGCCTTCATCTGCCGCGGCGAGATGTCGATGATCACCGGCGCGTGCTCGGCGGCCGCGGCGTGGCAGATGGCCCGGGCCTGCTCCATGTCGGTGCAGTTGATGGCCATGACGGCGTAGGAGTTCTCGCTTGCGTGCCAGAGCATTTCCTTCATGGACGTGTACATGGTGGCGGTTCTCCCTCTGAGGCTGGGCTGGGTGTGCTGCAAGAGAAAGGGGCCGGGGATGCCGGAGCACCCCCGGCCCCAGAGACGGCCGATCCTAGACGAGGTTGTCGAGGATGGGGTTGCCGGTGTCGGCCTCGGTGGCGCTGATCGGGGCCTTGACGAGGGCGTAGGACACGCCGGTGACGAGGGCGCCGGCAAGCCAGCAGAGCAGGAACATGACCGGGCCGGCGAAGGGGGCGTCCGCGGAGGCGGTCATCAGGGGCACGACGAAGATGCCGCCGTGGGTGGCCATGGACTCCAGGCCGAAGGTCATGGCGAGGCCGCCGGAGACGGCGCCGCCGCACATGCAGCAGACGAGGACGCGCACGGGGTCCTTGACCAGGAACGGGATGACGTACTCCTGGATGTAGCAGCAGCCGAGGATGAGGCCGGAGACGATGGTCTGACGCTCGTTCTCGGCGAACTTCTTCTTGCCGCCGAGGAGCATGGCGATGCAGATGCCGATGGGGTTCTGCATGCCGCCGCACATCTTGGAGGCGGTGGGGCCGAAGACGCCGTCGGCGTTGAGGCCGTTGGTGAAGAGCGCGGTGGCCTTGCCGATGGGGCCGCCCTGGTCGATGGACATCATGGCGCCGATGGCCGCACCGAAGATGAAGCGGCTGCCGCCCTCGAGGCCGGTGAGGAACGAGGTGAGGGCGCCCATGAACCAGGCGATGGGCACACCGATGACGTACCACATGGCAAGGCAGACGATGAGGGTGGCGCACACGGGGATCAGCAGGATCGGGAAGACGGACTGCAGGTCCTTGGGCGCCTTCTTCATCAGGTCCTTCATCCAGTTGACGAGGTAGCCTGCGAGGATGCCGCCAACGAGCGCCCCGAGGAAGCCCGTCTGGGTGGTGACGGAGATGAAACCGACGGCGAAGCCGGGGGCGAGGCCGGGCTTCTCGGCGATGGCGTAGGCCGAGTAGGCGCCGATGATGGGCACCGAGAGGTTCATGATGGCCGCGCCGATGGCGTTGAGCACCATGGCGAAGGTGAACTGCGTGTAGGCGAGCTCGGCGGCCTGCTGGGCGATGTCGTAGCCGCCCATGGCCTTGGCGATGCCCTGGAGCACGCCGCCGCCCACGATGACGGGGATCATGTACGAGACGCCGGTGAAGATGGCTTCCTTGATGACGGCGCCCTGGGACTTCTTGGTGCTCTTGGCACCCTTGCGTGCGAGCTCGGCCATTTATCCGATCGCCTCCAAAAGCTCGGCCACCACGGAGGGGGCGTCCTTGATTACTTCCTCGGTGGGGCAGGAGATGTAGGGGACCGGCTCGAAGCGCTCGAGGCCCTTGATCTTGAGGTCCGCGGCGATGATGGCCGCGTCGGCCCGGGCGAGGTCCTCCTCGGTGATGGCGTTCTCGGAGCCGTCGGCGCCCTGGGTCTCCACCTTGGCCTCGCACCCGGCGGCCTCGATGGCCCGCTTGAGGGCGTCTGCCGCCATGTAGGTGTGGGCGATGCCCACGATGCACGACGTGACGCCCACGATGTACTTCTTGGCCATGTCCTTCCTCTCTCTGTAAGGGGTGGCGGGGACCCGTTGTGTCCCCTCTTTCCATGGCCCCATGGTATGTCTCCATTTTTCTGAGTGATTCCCAAATGGTGTATTTGTCGTCTCTCCATATTTCCTACAAATTTAGGGACGGGATGTAGCTGGTGTTTCGCAGTTGGATTCACAACGGTAGGTTCAGAGTTGGGTTACAAGGTGCCTCAATCACATTTCCTACACATATATGGCACGGACCTTTGTGAAGGGTGTGTCCCTTCATATACTGGTGGCGGAAGCAGGCTCCGACCCATGGGGGAAGACATGCCGTCGTCTAAGAAACGCAACAATGGCCCGACCGAGCTCATCGTCAACCGCGACCGCGTGAAGTGCGCCCTCACGGCCTTCATGGGCGCCTGCGTGGCCGTGGCGGGGGCGCTCGCGCTCTTCGCCCCGCTGGCGCCGGGCCAGGACGAGCTCTCGGTGCGCCTGTGGATGGGCGTGGCGGGGCTCCCCCTGGGCGCGGCCGTGCTCCTCTGGAGCCTGGACCGCCTGGTGCGCCGCCCGGAGCTGCTGGCCATCGACGAACGCGGCATCCGCGACCGCTCCAACTGGATGAGCCCGGGCGAGATCGGCTGGGACGACGTCTCGGCCGCCTACGTACTCGAGATGGGCGCCAACAGCTACCTGTGCCTGGAGCTCGCCGACGTCGAGGGCTTCTCGGCGCGCCTCAACGGGCGCCAGCGCAAGCTGCTGGAGGCCAACGTGACCACGGGCTTCGCCCCCGTGCGCATCCAGCTGGCGAGCGTGCCGGGTGGTCACACCTGCGAGGACGCCCTCGCCGTGGTGCGCCGGCTGCACCCCGAGCTCGTGCGCGGCAAGAAGAAGGTCAAGACCGGCGCCCGCCGGGGCGTCGCCGCCGCCTAGGGACCGCGGTCGGCCGGGCTCCCGACCCGACCCTCCCCCACCTGGAACCCGTACAAGAAAGAAAGAAAGGCCCTCCCCCATGGCTCCCCTTTGCGGAAGGCGCGGCATCCTCGCCGCGTCCACCCTCCTGCTGCTCTTCCTCGGCCTCATCTACGCCTACTCGGTGGTGCTCGCGCCCATGAAGGCGCTCTGGGGGTGGTCCGTCTCGCAGATGACCCTCGTGTTCGCGCTCTCCATCGGCATGTTCACCCTCGGCGGCGTGGCCGGGGCCAGGCTGAGCGGGCGCTGGGGCACCCGGGCCACGTTCATGGCGGCCGGGGTGCTGCTCGCCGCGGGGTTCGTGGGCTGCTCCGTGGCCGACGGGCCGATGGCGTTCCCGGCCACCTGCCTCTGCTACTGCGTGCTCTGCGCCCTGGGGATCGGCCTTGCCTACGACGTGCTCATCGCCGCCGTGACCGAGTGGTTCCCCGACCGCTGCGGCCTCGCCCAGGGCATCTGCCTCATGGGCTTCGGCATCGGCGGCTTCCTGCTGGGACCGGCCGTGAGCTGGGTCTACGGCATCGTGGAGTGGCGCGTGGTGCTGAGGGCGCTCGGCGTGGCGTTCCTCTGCATGCTCTGGGCGGCCTCCGCCGTGGTGGAGCCGGCAGGCGCGGGGGCGGGCGCGGCCGAGGAGGGCGGCGCCGACGGCGGCCCCCTCGTGGCCGACCGCCGGTTCAGGCTCCTCTACCTGTGGCTCTTCCTGGTGTGCGGCGCCGGCATG
>CBCSOI010000041.1:0-9354 GCA_965141595.1 uncultured Atopobiaceae bacterium
GCGACACCGTGGTCTTGGAGACGCCGGCCGCGACCGCGATGTCGGATATGGTCACGTTCTTGCGGCCCATGGCGGCCCCCCTTCCTGCGCTGCCGGGCGTCCGCGCCCGTGGTGAAAACGGTGCCACAGCGGCGGCTTCAAGCCAAGAGCGAGCCAATACGTTGAAATCGGTACCACCTACCGTTCGCCGTCTAATTTTTTTCTGAACTCCCTTACATCGCATCATATTCCCCGGAACAGAGGGGCTTATGGCTCCTGCTCAGCTAGGTGACCGGTCAGAGGTATCCGCTAATTGAAACCGGTTTCATATGGGCACTGCCCGAGACGAGAAAGGCGGCGGCAATGAGGCGCTTCATGGACGACAGGGACTTACTCCTCTCCACGGCCACGGGTGAGGAGCTCTTCCACACCTACGCCGAGGGCCTGCCCATCGTCGACTACCACTGCCACATCTCCCCGCAGGAGATCTGGGAGGACAGGCGCTACGGGAACATCTGCCAGGTGTGGCTCGGCGGCGACCACTACAAGTGGCGCCTCATGCGCGCCAACGGCGTGGACGAGCGCTACATCACCGGCGACGCCCCCGACCGCGAGAAGTTCCAGAAGTGGGCCGAGACCCTGACCCGCTGCGTGGGAAACCCCGTCTACGAGTGGAGCCACCTGGAGCTCAAGCGCTACTTCGGCTACGAGGGCGTGCTCAACGCGAGCACGGCCCAAGAGGTCTGGGACCTCACGTCCGCCAAGCTCGCCGACCCCTCCATGAGCTGCCGCAACCTCGTCGCGCGGTCGAACGTGCGCCTCATCTGCACCACCGACGACCCCGCCGACGACTTCGGCTGGCACAGGAAGCTCGCCGCCGACGACAGCTTCGGCGTGAGGGTGGTCCCGGCCATGCGCCCCGACGCCGCCCTGCGCATCGAGCGCGGCGAGGAGTTCCGCGCCTACCTGGGCCGCATCTCCGAGGCCGCCGGCATGCCCGTGACGTCCTTCGCCGAGCTCTGCGCCGCCATTTCCGTCCGCTACGACGTAGCCCACGAGCTCGGCTGCCGCGCCTCCGACCACGCCCTCGACTACGTGATGTTCGAGCCGGCCACCGCCGACGAGGTCGAGGCCGTCTTCGCCCGCGCCGCCGCCGGCGAGCCCGTCACCGGCGTCGATGTCCTGCAGTACAAGACGGCCCTCATGGAGTTCCTCGCCTCCGAGTACGTGCGCCTGGGCTGGGTCATGCAGCTGCACTTCGGCTGCAAGCGCGACAACAACCGCCGCATGTTCGCCAAGCTCGGCCCCGACACCGGCTACGACTGTGTCTCCAACCACACCCCCGCCGACCAGCTCGCCGACTTCCTCAACGCCGTCGACGAGAACAGCGGCCTGCCCAAGACCATCCTCTATAGCCTCAACCCCAACGACAACGTGGTCATCGACACCGTCATGGGCTGCTTCCAGGAGGGTCCCGTGGCCGGCAAGATGCAGAACGGCAGCGCCTGGTGGTTCAACGACAACGAGTGCGGCATGCGCGAGCAGCTCACGGCGCTGGCCAACGAGGGCGTCCTCGGCACGTTCGTGGGCATGCTCACCGACTCCCGCAGCTTCCTGTCGTACCCGCGCCACGAGTACTTCCGCCGCGTGCTCTGCGGCCTGATCGGCGAGTGGGTGGAGGCCGGCAAGTACCCCCGCGACATGGACGCCCTCGGCTCCATCGTGTCGGACATCTCGTACGGCAACGCCGTCCGCTACTTCGGCTTCGACCTGCCCGTCGCGTGACCGGCGACCCGAACCGCACGAGACCGCACCCGGCGGCGTCCGAGGGGGCGCCGCCCGTTCCCGGAGGGACACCATGAACAGGCTCAGCTACGACACCCTGGAGAAGATCGGCTACGACGGCTACCTCCTGCGGGAGGCGCCCGAGCGCGTGCTCCAGTTCGGCGAGGGCAACTTCCTGCGCGGCTTCGTCGACCGCTACATCGACGTCGCCAACGAGACCCGCGGCTTCGACGGCAAGGTCTGCGTCGTGCAGCCCCGCGCCGCCCATCCGGCCGTCGCCGACGCCCTCAACGCCCAGGATGGCCTCTACACCGTGTACGTGCGCGGCCAGGTCGACGGCGTGCCCGTGGAGACCTGCCGCGTGGTCTCGGCCATAAGCCGCGTCCTCAACCCGCACCGCGAGGAGGACTACGCCGCCCTCATGGAGCTCGCCGTCTCCGACGACCTCGAGCTCGTGGTCTCCAACACCACCGACGCCGGCATCGCCTGGGACGGCTCCTGCGGCCCCGACGACCGGCCGCCCGCGAGCTACCCCGCCAAGCTCGCCCAGCTGCTCCACGTGCGCTGGCTCGCCGGCAAGCCCGGTGTGACGGTGCTGCCCTGCGAGCTCATCCCGGAGAACGGCGAGCGCCTGCTGGAGCTCGTGACGCGCCACGCCCGTGAGTGGGGCTGGGAGGACGCCTTCGTCGCCTGGCTGTCCGAGGGCTGCACCTTCGCCACCACGCTCGTGGACTCCATCGTGCCGGGATCTGTGACCGACCCTGTCGAGAGCGCCGCCATGGACGAGGCCGCCGGCTACGAGGACGGATTCAAGCTCGTGCGCGAGGTCTTCGAGCTCTGGGGCGTCCAAGGGCCGGCCGCGCTCGCCGAGACGCTGCCCTTCGCCGACAGCCCCTCGGTCTTCGTCACCGACGACGTGGCCCCATACGAGCGACGCAAGGTGCGCATCCTCAACGGCGCCCACACCGGATTCGCCCTGGGCGCCTACCTCTCCGGCCTGGACATCGTGCGCGACTGCATGCACGACGCGAGCGTGTGCGCCTTCATGGACGGCCTTCTCGAGGAGGAGGTCATCCCCACGCTCCTGCCGGCCCTCGACCGCGACGACTGTCTCTCGTTCGCCCGCGCCACCAAGGAGCGCTTCGACAACCCGTTCGTGGACCACAGGCTCATCTCCATCAGCCTCAACTCCGTGGCCAAGTGGCGCGGCCGCGTGATGCCCACGCTCCTCGACGCCGTCGAGGCCGCCGGCGTCGCCCCCTGGCGCCTGGCCACCACGCTGGCCTTCCTCATCGCCTTCTACACGAGCGACCCCACCGGTATCGACGACGGGGGCCTCTCCCTCACCCGCCCCGACGGCACGGCCTACCACGCCGACGACGCCCCCGAGGTGCTGGGGTTCTTCCTCGCCCACGCCGGAGACGGGACCGCCGACCTCGTGGCCGCCACCCTGGCCCAGGAGGCCTTCTGGGGCCGCGACCTCAACGAGGTGCCGGGCCTGGCCGACCGCGTGACCGAGCAGCTCGCCCTGATCCGCGAGCAGGGCTGCCGGGCCGCCATGGACGCCTGCGCGACCAAGGGGGGCGAGTAGGGTGGCGGCCGTCATCCGCATCGACCCCGCCGACAACGTGGCGGTGGCCTTGGAGCCCGTGGCGGCGGGCGAGGCCCCAGAGGGCGCCGGCGGGGTCGTGGCCCTGCGCGACGTGCCCCGGGGCCACAAGATGGCGCTCGCCCCCATCGCCGCCGGCGAGGACGTGGTGAAGTACGGCGTGGCCATCGGGCACGCCACCCGCGACGTCGCCCCCGGCGACTGGGTGCACCTGGACGCCATGGCCACGAACCTCTCGGGCGAGGTCGACTACTTCTTCGACCCGCGCCCCTGCACCCTGGAGCCGGAGGAGACGCGCACCTTCGTGGGCTTCCGGCTCCCCGACGGTCGCGCAGCCACCCGCAACGAGGTCTGGGTGGTGCCCACCGTGGGCTGCGTGAACCAGATCGCGCGGTCCATCGCGGGCTCGGTGGAGCCCCGTGGCTCCGTGGATGCCGTGCTGTCCTTCGCCCACCCCTACGGGTGCTCCCAGACCGGCGGCGACCACGCGCGCACCCGCGAGGTCCTGGCCGCGCTGGCCCACCACCCCAACGCCGCCGGCGTGGTGTTCGTCTCGCTCGGCTGCGAGAACTGCACCCACGCCCAGCTCGTGGAGGAGCTTGGCGACTACGACCCGCGGTTCGTGCGCTTCCTCACCTGCCAGGACGTCGACGACGAGCTCGCCGCAGGCACGACCCTCGTCGAGGAGCTCATGGACCTCGTGGGCGGCCGCGAGCGCGAGCCCATCGGCGTGGACGAGCTCGTGGTGGGCCTCAAGTGCGGCGGCTCCGACGGCCTCTCGGGTATCACGGCCAACCCGGTCATCGGCCGCGTGAGCGACCGCGTGGTGGCCGAGGGCGGCACGTCGGTGCTCTGCGAGGCGCCCGAGATGTTCGGTGCCGAGAGCTTCCTTCTCGGCCGCTGCGACAGCCGGGGGACCTTCGACGACGCCTGCGCCATGCTCAACGGCTTCAAGGAGTACTTCATCTCCCATGGTGAGACCGTCTACGAGAACCCGAGCCCCGGCAACAAGGACGGCGGCATCACCACCCTCGAGGACAAGAGCTGCGGCTGCGTGCAGAAGGGTGGCACCGCCCCCGTGGTGGCTGTGGTCCCCTACGGCGGCCGGGTGGAGCGACACGGCCTCAACTTGCTGTGCTCCCCGGGCAACGACATGGTGTCGACCACGGCGCTCACGGCCGCCGGCTGCCACGTGATCCTGTTCTCCACCGGCCGCGGCACGCCGTTCGGGGCCCCGGCGCCCACCATGAAGGTGGCGACCAACGAGGCCCTGGCCGCCGCCAAGCCCGGCGGGGTGGACTTCGACGCCGGCGTCGTGGCGGCGGGGGAGGCCACGATCGACGAGGCCGCCGACACGCTCCTCGACGCCGTGCTGGCCTGCGCGAGCGGCCGCAAGACCTCGGCCGAGCGTCGCGGCGCGGCCGAGATCGCGATCTGGAAAGACGGGGTGACGCTGTAGGGGCTTCGCCTCCCGTGTCCGGGGTCATGCATCACGGGGACTCCGCGCGAACGGCGCCGTGTATCTGGCGATGCACGTCCCCGTCCGCGAGGTCGTTCCCTTTGATGCATGACCCCGGACCGCCTGTGCTTCTCCAGCTGGATGGCTTAGGTGCGCCCGTCTGGGGTTGAGGCTCGGCGAGTACCGCCCGGCTGTCCCGCCACCCGGACACTTTTGTCCCCATGGCCGGACACTTTTGTCCCACCATCAACGGATGAACTTCCGTCACTTTGGTCGGGCTCTTTCGCTGTCACACGACGCCCCTCGCAGGCTCGTCGTATCCGGGCGCTCGTTGTGTCGGGCGGCCCGGGCGCTTCCTTTCCGAGCCGCACCCTGCGCTAGAACTGGCGCCGCTCGTAGATGGCGCACGAGACCTGCGAGGACACCGCGTAGACGGCCAGCACGCCCGCCACGGCGAGGAGGCCGAGCAGCATCCCCTGGCCGCCGGTGGCCAGTCCCTCCAGCCATGCGGACGCCCGGGGGCCCCACTCGGCAAGCACGCCCACCTCCTCGAGGGTGGCCATGGTCAGGCAGAACGCCAGGATGACCATGGCCGGGGCCACACGCGCCGCCTTGGTGGCGCCGTAGCGCATGTAGATCGGCATGGAGAGCGACGCCAGGAGCAGGATGCCCAGGGCGGTGGCGACCGAGGCCACGGAGGTGGTGAGGAGCAGCTCGCCGAGGTCGGCTCCCTCCGTCGGGAGCATCGACGTCATGGGCAGGCCCGTCCCGGCGAGCCACGAGAGCGGCACCGCGAGCGCCACGGCCCCGAGGACGGAGACGGCGCACGAGGCCAGCACGGTCAGGTACCTGCCGCGTACCACCTGGCTCCGCGTCACGGGCAGGGTCAGGCGGAAGCGCTCCCAGCCGTTCTGCTCGTCGACGGTGAACAGGCTCGTCATGAAGAGGAACGGGAAGAACCCCGCGACCGCCACGCTCCCCACGAACAGCGCGATGAACACGCCGGTGAGCGCGAGCTGGGCGAGCGGCTTCCTCATGGTGAGGAGGTCCGAGATGAACACGGTACGCATGTCACGCCTCCCTCTCGCCCTTGACGGCGAGCGTCATGTACTCCTCGATGGTGGCCCGGCCCACGACAAGGTCCGGGCAGGCCGCGGCCAGGGCGCGTCGGTCGGGTGCCAGCACCACGGTCTCGTAGGGCCGCCGCTCCCAGCGCAGGCCCTCGATGCCGGCCGCCCGCAGACGCTCGAACTGCCCCGCGGTGCACCGGACGACACCCGCGGTGTCCGTGATGTCCTCCTTGGCCAGGTCGAATGCCACCCGGCCGCCGTCCAGGCACACGACCTCGTCGGCGAGCTTCTCGAGGTCGCTCGTGATGTGGGTGGCCATGAGGACGCCGTGGCCGTCGTCGGCGGCCATGAACGCCCGCACGTCGTCGAGCACCTCGTCGCGGGCCATGGGGTCCAGTCCGGCCGTTGCCTCGTCGAGGACGAGCAGGTCGGGGTGGTGCGCCAGGGCGAAGGCCAGCGAGAGACGCATGCCCATGCCGCGGGACAGCTCGCCCACGGCCTTGTCGGGCGCCAGGCCGTACTCGGCGCAGAGGGAGCGGAACAGCCCGTCGTCCCAGGCGGGGTAGGCGACGCGGCCCACGCCCCCCACGGCCGAGAGGCGCAGCGAGCCCGGCAGCGGGATCGTGTCGAACACCACGCCCACGCGGGCCTTGAGCCCGGGCGAGAGGCGCGGCGCCCACGGCACGGGCTCGCCCAGCACCTCCACGCTGCCGGCGTCGGGGGTCACGAGACCCAGCAGGCACTTGATGAGCGTGGACTTGCCGGCGCCGTTGGGTCCCACGAGGCCGCAGACGCAGCCGGGCTCCACCGTGAGGGATACGCCTTCCAGCGCGAAGTCGCGGTACGACTTGCGGAGGCCGGAGACCTGCACCAGGGGTTTCATGGTGGGTCGGGCTCCTTTCTGGCGGGAGGTCAGCCCTCCCGGACGTCTTGGATGAGAAGGTCGAGCATGGCGGGGAGCTCCGTGAGCGGCACGCCGGTGGCGGCGGCCTCGTCCACGGCCGGGGCGAGCAGGGCCTCCACGCGGCGCTGCCGCCCCTCCTGGAGGAGCTCGGCGCTGCCGCCGGAGACGAAGCTGCCCTTGCCCTGCACCGTGTCGATGAAGCCGCGGTGCTCGAGCTCCATGTAGGCGCGCTTGGTGGTGATGACGCTCACGCGGAGGTCGTTGGCCAGCGAGCGGATGGAGGGAAGGCGCTCCCCGGCGGCGAGCTCGCCGTTGAGGATGGCCCGCTCCAACTGGGCCACGATCTGCTCGTAGATGGGCAGGTCGCTGGAGTTCGAGAGGATGATGTCCAAACGGTCTCCTCGGGTTGCCTTACTGTGTATACACGATATGTACAGTATGGCCGCGGCGGGGAGCTGTCAAGGGGGATCTCAAAAGACGGTGCGCCCGGCGGCGGGGAGCGGGGCCGAGGGTCATAATCCAAGGGACTGGGAGGCCCGGCACGGACCGGGCGGAGAGGGGGGCCATGGAGGTACGGGACGCGGGGCGCCAGGACATAGGTGCCATGCTCGACCTGTTGGCGCAGGTGAACCGGGTGCACGCCGAGGGCAGGCCCGACCTGTTCCGCCTGGGCACCAAGTACGGCGCCGACGAGCTGGCCGCTATCCTGGACGACCCGGACCGGCCGGTCTTCGTGGCCGAGGTCGACGGTCGCGTGGTGGGCTACTGCTTCTGCGAGGTGCAGCGGATGGAGGGCGACTCCATCCGCCGTGACGCCACCACGCTCTACATCGACGACCTCTGTGTGGACGAGGGCGTCCGCGGCCGCGGCGTGGGCCGCGCCCTCTACGGGCACGCGGTGGCCTGGGCCCGGGAGCGGGGCTTCTTCGACGTGACGCTCAACGTGTGGGAGTGCAACCCCGGTGCCCGCGCCTTCTACGAGGCCCTGGGCATGGTGCCGATGAAGACCTGCATGGAGCAGGTGCTCTGAGGGGCGCCGGCCGCCGCGGCCCTGCGACGGCGGTCCCGCGACGGCGGCCCCCTCCCGCACCTGAATGCGGATGAGGACGACTCCGTCGGCGTGTCTCCCGTCAAAACCGTCCTGGTGCGCGTTCAGGTGACGAGAATCCGCCCCTGGTCGCGTTCAGGTGCGGGAGCGGCCGCCCTCAACGGCGTTCAGGTGCAGAAGAAGGTGCAGAGGAGGGGCCGCCGTCGGGAGGCGGCCCCCGGGAGCGCCCCCGCTACCAACCCTTGCTGACGTCCACCCACCGGGCGCCGTCGCAGGCCCCCTCGAGCTCCCCGCACGCCAGGCGCACGGCGCTGGCGGCGTTGCCGGCGGCCGGGTACACGGTGTCGAACCGCCGCAGGCTCTCGTCGAGGTAGACGTCGCAGCCGGGCTCCACGCCGAACGGGCACACGCCGCCCACCCCGTGGCCGATGCGCCCCTCGGCCTCGTCGCGCCCCAGCATCTTGGCCTTGGTGTGGAACTCCGCCTTGTACTTGGGGTTGTCGATCCGTGCGTCGCCGGCGCAGACCACGAGGGCCACCCGGTCGCCCACGGCGAACGACCACGTCTTGGCGATGCGCGCCGGCTCGCATCCCACGGCATCCGCTGCGAGCTCCACCGTGGCGCTCGACGTGTCGAACTCCATGATCCTGCCCTCCAGCCCGGCCGCGGCCAGGGCCCTCCGCGCCCTCTCGATGCCCATGGCTCTCCTCTCCTCGGATCTCCTGGCCCACCAGCCTAGGGCACCCGTCGGCCCCCGTCCCGAGGTTTCGACAAACCGTGACAGAAGGGGGCCGCACCGTATGCACGGTCACCGGGCCCTGCGGCGCCCCCACGGCCTCCCGCCGGTGCCGTGGGCCCTGTGCGAGACTGGGAGGGTCGCCGAACCCGATGGGAGGACAATCCCGTGGCCCTGCTCCATATCGCCCTCGTGCTGCTCGCGTCGGTGCTCGTCTCCGCGGTGCTCGAGCAGTTCGTGCCCCGCGTCTCGCTGCCCCTCGTGCAGGTGGCCATCGGCCTGGCCATCTCGCTCCTGCTGGGGTCGGTGGCCCTCACGCAGGTGGACCCCGAGCTCTTCCTTGTGCTCTTCATCGCCCCGCTGCTCTTCGACGAGAGCCGCCATGTCTCGCTCGCCTCCATGGCCCGCCACTGGAGGCCCATCGCCTCGCTCTCCCTGGGGCTCGTCGTGGCCACGGCCCTCGCGGTGGGCGTCACGCTCCACGCCGCGCTGCCCACCGTGCCCCTGGCCGCCGCCATCGCCCTCGGCGGCGCCGTGGCCCCCACGGACGCCGCGGCCGTCTACGCCCTCTCCCGCGACGTGGCCGTCACCAAGCGCCAGGACGCCATCCTGTCGGCGGAGTCGCTCTTCAACGACGCGTCGGGCGTGGTCACGTTCCAGTTCGCCGTCGCGGCCGCGGTGACCGGCGCCTTCTCGGTGGCCGAGGTGTCGGTGGCCTTCGCGGTCACGTTCGTGGGCGGCCTGGCCGTGGGCGCCCTCATGGG